>JBFWIO010000057.1:0-11348 GCA_050255955.1 Victivallaceae bacterium | reverse complement strand
AGTTCATCGTCAACACCCCGGCGGTCAAGGGCAAAACGATCCGGCTGGTCTCCGTGCTGCGCCCCGGCGCACCCGACCGGCTCAGATCGGCGGTTCAGGAGGGCGACGAAGTCGCGCTGCGGCTGCCGGATGAGGCGCTGCTGACGTTCCAGCCCGGCGGCGGTGTCCTGCTGCGCGAAAAAGGGCGGTTCTGCGGTTTCGGAATTGATCAAATTCCCGGCATTTTCCGGGCGGTGAAACCGGTGGCGTTTGAAACGGATGGCAAAAACCTCCGTTTCGCCGGAGCGCCGGGCGTCGCGGTCACGCTTGCGACCGGCGGGAATGTCGTCCTCGGCGACGGTGAACGCGCCGTTTCCGGCAAGTTCCCGTCATTTTCCTTTGACGCCGGGCGGGTCGCCGCGATCTTCGCCGGGCGCAAGCCCCGGGCCGAAGCGGCGGCGGACGGACTGCCGAAACTTGCCGAAGCCTGGAAAATCAAGCCGGGCGAGTTCATCTCGGAGCACCTTAAAATCGAGGACGGCGGCGAAACGCGGTGGGTGGTCGCGGTCGGCAGCGAAGCGCTGCTGATCGATGGCAAAGGCAATATTCTCCGCCGTTTCCCCGGCTCGGCGATGGTCGGCGCGCTCTGCTTCGACCCTGCCGCCGGGCGCCTTTACACCGGGTCGCTTGACGAAAAGCTCCGCTGTTTCGACTTCGCCACCGGCAAGGAGCTTTGGAATTTCACCTCGGCGATGCCGGACGGGATCAAATACCAGCGGATGTGGTGGTCAAAGGATTCGATGCCGGGTGTCTGCAAAATTGCCGCGGTCGAGCTCGAACCCGGCAGGAAGTATATTTTCGCCGGCGGTGCGGGGGTGCTCGAAATCCTGTCGCCTGAGGGGAAACTCCTCAAGCGAAATTTTCAGGAGTGGGGCACTTTTGAGGGAATGACGGTCATGCCGGAAGGAAGCGGCCGGAACGCCATGCTGAGCTGGGGCTACATGGTCGGGCACCCGGTGGTCTATCGCTACGGGGCCAAGCTGGAGAAAGGCAATTTCGATCTGTCTTTTGCGGCCGACGGCACTTTCATGGGCTCTTTCGGCTTCGGCTTCATCGGGCGGAACAATCTCAAGGTTGTTGAACTCGTCCCCGGTCAGGGCCGGCGCCTGGTCGGTGACTTCAACGGCACCGTCAACCGGATTCAGGTGCGCAAGCTTGACGGGAAGGTCGAGCGCGAAATCGACCTCGGCTTCGGCATCCGCGCCTTTGGCGGCATTCCCTACGGCAAAACCATGCTGCGGAACACCAATGTGCGCGGGCTCGAACTCCCGGACTTCGAGGGCAAAGGAACGAAATCGGTGGCGGTCGCTTTCAACCGCAACTTCGTCGCCGCTTTCACCCCGGAACTCGCGAGCCGGTTCTACACCGCGCTCCCCGCCGATCCGTTGCTGTTGACCACCATTCCCGGCAAAACCGGCGACCGCCTCGCGGTCGCTTGCAACGACGGCGCGGTCGCGGTCATCGACGGCGCGGGAAACATCACCGCGCAGGGCAGGGTCGAGGGGCGACCGACCATGCTCTCCAGCGACGGGGGAAAACTTCTCGTAGGCACTGAGCGCGGCGAAATCGTCGCTTTCGTGCTCAAGTAACGATCAGGCGATCTCCGGCGCCCAGCGCGACTGCCGTCTCCAGCTCCAGGGCGGCGTCGCTCCGGCGGGCGGCGAGGAGCCGCCCGTTGCAAACGATCCGGCTTCCCGCCACGGCGAAAATCCGGAACGTATTGCTCCCGCCGAGGATCTCGATTTCGGATTGTTCGCCCTCGCGGATGAAGTTCCCCCAGATGGTTCCCAGCGACCAGAAACAGCGGAAATCACCGGGGACGACCGGCGCGAAACCGATCAGTCCCCGGACAAGGTCGTAACGGAAGCCGCTGTAGGCCTGAAGCATCGCGTAGGAGGCCATGGCGCGGGCGTAATTGCTGCCGCATTCGATTTCATTCCAAGGATTGCGGTTGTCGCCGCGGTAGCGGTCGCGGATCGCTTTTGCCATCGCTTCGCCCTCGGCAACATGGCCGGTCATCACCAGATGGCTCGCGGCGGCCCATTCAAAGCCGGTCATCGCTTCGGAGTTGTAGGGGATCGGGATCACCGGTTTGCGCTTGCCCTCCGGCCAGCGGCAGATCATCGTCCCGCCCTCGTCGTTGAGGGCAAAAATCCGCCAGGTGTTGGTGAAGTCGCGGAGCGAGGGGACGAAGTTGTAGCGGTAAATCGCCTCGAGCGTCGATCGGTTGTGAGCGGGGTCGAGCACGTCGCCGATGCCGTAGAGCGAAGCGTACCACTGCCCGAGGTGGGAGTCGATCGAACACCCCTCACCGATCTGGTATTTGAGTTCGCCGTGCTCGGCATCAAAGTACGACATCCCCCACTCGTGAACGAAACCCTTTGCCGGTGAAGGATCATCGAGATCGACCTTCTGGATGTAATAATCGCCATTGAAAAGTTCAGTCTCGGTCCGGCGCGAGCCGCGCGCGAAAATCTCGCGGCAATGACCGGCAAAGGCCGGATCGCCGCAGATTTCAGCCATTGCCGCCGCCGCCTTGAGCGCCCCGAGGTAATGTCCGTTGAGCCAGCCGGAGGGGCCGAAGAGCTCCATGTCGAGGGTATGGTGCTGCCGCCCGGTAAGCATCCCGCTCTGTTCCGGGTCCCAGCGGTCGGGATTGGCCGGACTCCAGGCGAATTCGATCACTTGCTTGAGTTTGGGCCAGAGCGTTCGGAGCCAATTGGTGTCGCCCGAAATTTTCCACTCCCGGAAGCACTTCATCACTTCGCCGAAAGCCCCGTCGACGCAGGGGCGGAACCAGTCCGCTTGCGCCTTGATTCCGGCCGGGAGCATCTGCCGGAAGTGGAGGCCGCCGGCTTCATCGAGGCCGTATTTGAGGTGCGCTTCGCGCATCGAGCGCTCAAGGTCGGGGAAGAGCAAGGGCAAAGCCTGGGCGTAATTCCAGACATGCTGGCAGGAGCCGGGGCAGGAGCCTTTTTCCACCCCCACGCCTTCCCACGCCCAGAACGAGCCGTTTTCGAGCCGGAGGCAGGTCGGCGAAATCAGCACCGCAAGATTCTCCGCCGCCCCTTCGAGCGAAGCCGCCGGCAAGGTCGAGCCGTGGAGCGCGGCGCGAAAGGTGAAAACCTGTTGCCGGATCGCTTCGTAGTCGGCGAAAATTTGTGCCGCCGCGGCCGCCGCCGACGGGCACAGCTTGGCGTAATAGTTGCGCCAGCGGTTTTCGGCGAGGCCGGAGCGGCGCAGTTCATCGGCGATTTTGGCGGAATCGTCCCAGGTGTTGCGCCGGTTGGGGATGAACCACGAGAGGATGAAGCGGACGGTGCCGGTTTCGCCGGGGCCGAGTGTCAGGTGGGCGGCGAGGAGCCCCGCGTCGCGCCGCGCCTGCTTGCCGGTTTCATCGTAATGGCGGTTGCGGAATTTTCCCGGCGTGGTGAGGTCGTTCCAGTAGACTTCGAGATAGTCGCACCAGCCGCCGCGGAAGAAGTATTCTTGAAACGAAACCTCGGCGGCATCGGTGGTCAGCGCGAGTTCGCCGCGCTCGAAGTCGGCTTCGTCAAGGTTATTGGCGACGACGAGCCGGTTCAGGCCGCCGTCGCGCCAGACCCGATTGGTCATGCCGTCGAGGTTCCAGAAGTTCTCCAGCACCCCGATGCAGCTGTAGTCGTAAGCGAATGCACTGTCGTTGGTGAGCTCGATTTCAAACATCGCACAGGGAAGCGATGCGAGCTCCGAATTGCCGGGGACAAAGGGACTCCACGCGGTCAGTTTCGCCCTGCCGGGAAAACCGGGGTCGCGGAAGTTGAATTCCGCCGCCGGAAATGCGCCGTCGAGCTCGACTTCGCGGAAGTGCGGCAGTCCGGCCATGGTGTCCGCCGACGGTCCCCAGCCGAAGCCCTGAAACATCGCCTCGCGTCCGACAAAGGAGCCGGAGAGGTCGCAATTCAAATCGCCGTTGAGAATTCGCACCGCCTCGACTTTGCCGTCGCGCTCGGCGCGCACCGCAAAGTGCGAACAGCCGTTGGCGAGGTTCTTCCCGGCGTGGTTGAAAATCTCCCAGTCGGCCAGCCGTCCCGCCCCCGAAATCCCGATACATCCGGCGCCGATTCCGCCGACCGGAAACGAAACTTCCCGCAAATTCCCGCCTGATAGCCGCATCGCAAGATCCTCCCGGGGTCAATCCCGTTTGACCGTCGCGGCAAGCTTCAGCCGCAACAGCTCAATTTCGCCTTGGAACCGTCGTTTGATCATCTCCGCCGCGCTTTTGCCGGGCATCACCGCATCGAAATCAGGGAATCAGTTGTCGAGGAGTCGCATTCCGCCGTTTTCAAAGGCGATCCGGCGTTCTTTGTAGAGGTGGCCGATGATCTGCTTGAACTGCTTTTTGCTCATCCGGAATTTGCCCTGAATCCGCATGGCGTCGGTATCGGAGTCGTAGGCGAGAAATTTGCCGGGGGCGGCTTCGAGTTCGCGGACGACTTCGTCAAGCCTTGCCAGCGCGCCGTCGAAGCCGCCGGGTCGCAGCCGGAAATCGAGCTTGCCGTCATCGCGGACCCGGACCAGGTAGGCTTTGAGCCGATCCCCGACTTTGACCGGAGCGAAAATTTCGGTGAAGTAGATCATCCCTTCAAACGTATCATCGGCCAGCACCCGGTAACCGTGCAAAAGCCGCTCAAGAATGATGATCTCCATTTCGTCGCCGGGTTTGAGGTCTTCGGTCGTGGCTTTGCGCCCGAGCCGGTCGAAGCGGTTGGTGCCGATGATCCGGCCGCTGACCTGGTCGAAAAGAATTTTCACCCAGTACCGCTTCCCCGGCGCCATTCGCTTGTCGCGCATCTCCTTGAAGGGGACAAAAAGATCTTTTTCCAGCCCCCAGTCGAGGAAAGCGCCGATCGGGGTGAGCTCCTTGACCTCCAGCAAAACCACGTCGCCGACCGCGCCCCGGGGACGGAGCGTGGTCGCCACCGGGCGGTCCTCGGAGTCGAGATAGACGAAAACGTCAAGCCGGTCGCCGGTTTGTGTTCCCGCCGGGAGGTACTTTTTCGGCAGCAGGACTTCGTGTTCGCCGTCCGTGAGATAAGCTCCGAAGTCCACCATCCGGTAGATTTTGAGCGTGTTGACTTTGCCGATTGCAAGCATGGAGGGGTCTTTCAATAAAGGAGTGACAGCAGATGCTGATCTTTGAGGTCGCTGATGAAGTCGGCGCTCTGGAATTGCTGAATGAAATAACGCGTCGGCTCGGATACTTTGGCGCCGAAGACGACCGCCCGGTCCCGGATCAAGGGATACTTGCCGCTCCGGAGATTGGCGGTGCCCGGCTCGACCCCGTCAACCGCCGCCAGCGCGACTTTGGGCGGCGGCGTTTCGGCGATCGCGGGCAGCAGCGCGATCGAATTCGGATTGGCGCCGATCAGGATCAGGAGTTCGGCCGGGTCGGTTTTGCGGTAGATTTGGGCGAACTGGCGCTCCTTGAGCACCTTGTCGCGGAACACGGCTTCGCCCGGAACCTCTTCGGTAATACCGTAGCGGTGAAACGAAAAGGCGCTGCCGTTGAGGCTCTTCCAGTCACCGAGAGTCCCCGCGAAGATGTTCGCGAGTTCGGGGATGCTGAAGCTTTTGCGGGGGTTTTCGATATTGACCGCGATCAGCGCGGCTTCGCGGGCGTAGACCCGCCGCAGCCGCCGGCCGGGCGGCAACTGGTCGGCGTAGGCGATCACCAGGTCGGCGCGCCCCTCGTCAAGCGCTTTGAGGGCGCCGGCAAGGTTGTCGCGCGAGATATCGATGGTCAGGTCGCGATTGGCCATTCCGGTACGGAGTGCGAGGGCGTGAACCGCGTCGTCGCGCCCGGTGATGGTTTCGACGATGGCGAGCTTGCCGGTGAGCTTCGGGGCCTCGGCCGGGCAGGCAAAAATGGCGGCAAAAAACAGCGCCGTCAGCAATCTTTTCATAATCCAAATCCTTTCAGGAGAAACGGCATGCTGAGGAAAAATCCCATCGCCAGCGGGATTGAGAAGTTGTCATCAAGCCGGAGTTGTTTTTCAAAGAGTTCCACCGCCGCCGCCGGGAAGACGCCGACCAGCGCCCAGAAATAGAAAACCGGCTCCGCGTGAAGAAGATAAATCACCAGCGAGGTCGCCGCGAATCCGGCAACGACAAAGGCGGCGATGCCTTCAAAGGATTTGCCGTTGACCGCCTTGTGTTTGCCGAAGCGCCGTCCGATCAGGGCGGCGGCAGTGTCGCCGACCAGCATGGTGGCCATCGCCCCCGCCGCCGCGACCGTCGGAAACAGCGCGCATGACAGCGCCGCCGCCGCAAAGACAAAAGGCCCGCCGCTGATCACCCACGCGCCCGGCGGCGGCTCCTGCCGCAGCATCCGGCCAAAGAAAAGGTCATAAAGCGGGGTCAGCCCCGGCAGCCGGGCCGCGCGCAGCCGCTCCACAATCAAATTGAGCACCAGCAGCACCGCGAAAAAGATCGCAAGCTCAAAGCGCGGGAAGATGCAGATCGCCGCCACCATCCAGAGCGAACTCAAATGAACCAGCTTGCGTTTGACTTCTTCGCGGTACGAAATACCGGCCGCGCCGTGCATATTGGAGGTGTCTGGGGTGCTCATTCGAACGACTCAAAGGCTTTGATGATCTCTTTTTTGCGGGCGTTCTTTTCATACCCGATCAGCATGAACGAGCCGCGCACCAAAATCGGATAAGGGGTCCCGACGATGAATGCTTTGCCGGTTTCTTCGTATTTCTCGATGCGTCGGCGCTGCACCTCGTTGTCGCGGTTGAACTTGTAGACGCCGACCTCGGTGCCGTCAATCAGCAGTGCCAGACCCTCGGTGGCCCGGAAGGGCTCGGGACTCAAGGGCTGCATCTGGGTCACCGGCACCCCGGATTTGACCAGGTGGTTGGCGAAATCGGACGGGGTCAGGTAATTGTTGTTGACCGCGCATCCGCAAAAGAGCAAAGCCGCCAACGCCGCGACCGGCAAAAGCACTTTAAATTTCATCTGCAACTCCTTCTCTGACTGGTGATTTAGGAAATTCTGCCCGGGGCTTGTTTCGAGCAAATGGCGGTAACGGCGGCGCGGATCTCCTCGACCGGAGCCATCCGCCCCACGCCGTCGGGACCGCAGGCGACATGACCGGCGGCCGGGCCGACGAAGTCAACCCCGCGCGATTTCAGCAACTCGACATTGGCGGCGACCGCCGGATGTTGCCACATTTTGGGATTCATCGCCGGAGCGAGAAGCACGGGGCATTGGCATGAAACGGCAAAGGTGCTCAAGGCGTCGTCGGCGATGCCGTGCGCATATTTGCCGAGAAAGTTGGCCGTACAAGGAGCGATCACCAGCAGCCCGGCCCGGTCGGCCAGTGCGACGTGGCCGGGTTTCCAGTCCGGCGTTTCCCATAACGAGGTGATCACCGGACGTTGCGAAAGAGTCTGAAACGTCAGCGGCGTGACGAAACGGGTGGCGTTTTCGGTCATCACCACCTGGACGTCGAAACCGGTCTGGATTAGTTTGCTGCATAGATCGGCCGTCTTGTAAGCGGCGATCCCGCCGGTGACGCCGAGTACGATCACATGTTTGGGGGTCATTTCAGAACTCACTTTCACTTTGGCGGCGGGTCCGGAGCCGGAAGCTCCGGATCACTGCGGCGAGGTCGCGCGCTCCTTGTTCACGGTCGCCGGAAACCACCGCGTAATCGTATTCGCGCCAATGCGCCAATTCGCCGCGGGCCTTGCTCAAGCGCAACTGGATCTGCTCTTCGGAATCGGTGGCGCGGCCGCGCAGACGTTGCTCAAGCACCTCGATGGACGGCGGTACGATAAAGACGAATTCGACCGCCGCCGCCAGCTCGGGATCGCGCGCCGCAGCCGCCTTGATCTGCATCGCGCCCTGAACGTCGATGTCGAGAATCACGTCACGCCCGGCATCGACCCGTCCGAGCACTTCCCGGCGCAGGGTGCCGTAACGCCTGGCGAAAACCCCGGCGTGCTCGATGAATTCACCGGCCGCGAGTTTCCGTTCGAACTCCGCGTCGCTCAAAAAATAGTAGGAAACCCCCTCGACCTCGCCCGCGCGCGGCGGCCGGGTGGTGCATGAGACCGAGAATTCGAGTTCCGGCATTTCCTGCCGGACCAGTCCGATCAGGGTTGATTTGCCGACGCCGCTGGGGCCGGAGAGGACGATTGCGCATCCGGATTTACATTTCACTTGACTTACCCCCGCATTCTTTTTCCCATCCCGGGAAATTCCACTTTTCCGGGAAGTCCCGGCACTGTTGCGGCTTGACTTGATTGATCCGGCACCCGGCCGGCTCCTCTTCAAAAAAGATGCACGATCCGTCCGGCTTCTCGATCAGCGAGAGAAACCGCCGGTTGCCCGCAAGTTTCGTGTAACGCGCCGTGAACTCAGCGACGCTTGTGTCGAGATGCCCGGCGATCGCCACGATTTCGGGATCGGTCAGCTTGACATATCCCGCCCAGCGGCAACAGTTGCCGCAGCGCACGCATCGAAATTCGTTTGCCATTGGTTCCAGTCATCCCCCCTGATAACAAACAAGGGGTGTTTGCCGGCCGCGCCGAAAAACACCCCTGTTCGGCTTTCGCCGGATTCCGTCAGCGGATATCGTCGAAAGTCAGGTCATCGCCCTTGATGTCGATGAAGAAGAAGCCGAGCACCCAGTCGATCCCTTCGAGGGGATGGATGTAGACTTCGCCTTCGACGAAAGCGCCGAGCGCGCCGCCGATCTGCCAGTAGTCACGGGCGCCGTCCTGGAAGTTGTAGATGCGGTCATCAGGATTCGGGAAACCGGCTTTGGCTTCCCAGTAGCTCTTGACCCAGCCGAGGGTGCGGTCGCGGCGCATATCTTCTTCGCCGATGGCGGCGAGAGACCAGTACCAGCCTTCCTGCATGCCGAGACCGTACTGACGGTTGTAGTCCTTGTAAATCTTGCCGCACCAGCCGGTCCAGCCGCCGCCGACCACCGCCGCGCGGGTCATCATCAGTTCGGCGCGCACAGTCGGGCCGACACCGAGATTGACGGTAAAGGTATCGAGGGTGTCCATCACCCGGTTCGGCAGATACATCACCACCTTTTCGACGATTTCATTGCCGCGGGCGGTTCCACCGGTGACGAGCATTGCCGCCACACCCAGCATCAGGAATAACTTTTTCATACTTGGTTTCGTTTCCTTACAAAAAACTAATGTCAAGATTTTTTTTCATCAGACAAGGCGATCCGGTCGGCATTTTTTTTATGCTGACAGTATAAAGTAGCAACATTCCGCCCATAGTCAAGTGATTTTGCCAATTTTTTTCAAACGTTTTTCGCTCCGGACCCGGAGCGGCCGTTCAAAAAACGCTTTTACTCCGGAAGGACAATGCCTGAGCCCGGCGCTTTCGGCTGGCGGAGCACCGCCGGTTCCGGCTGCGGCTCGTAGGCCGGTGAGCCCGGCGCGGGGATCGGTTCTTCGATGATCTCGAATTCGCCGGTCAATTCGGCTTTTTTGAGGTCGATCTGTTCAAGCATCAGACGGGTCGAGCGGCGCTGTTCGATCGCGATTTCGGACAGCGTGGTTTGAATTTTCTTGAGCTGGTTGACGATGGCGAGGCTGTTGGCGTCGAGCTCCTTGCGCATCACCATTACCCGGGTGTAAAAACGCGAGAGCTGGGCTACGCCGAGAATGAAAATGAGCCAGGTCAAAACCGCGCCGGCCACGATCAGCCAGTCGGTTCCGGAGATTCCGAACAACATGATTTTTTCCTCCATAGCTAATGAGAAAGAGATATTTTGAACAACCTAATATTATACCACATCCCGGCCGGTTGTCAACAGTCGAAGCCGGGATAATGCGTTTTTTACCGTGATTTTTTCATCCGGGAACTCCCAGTCGGGAGCGATTTCAGCCAGCGGTTCGAGGACAAAAAGCCGCTCCAGCGCCCGCGGATGGGGAACGATCAAGCCTTCTTCGCGGATGATCCGGTCGCCGAATAAAATGACATCAAGGTCCACGGTGCGGTCGCGGTTGACTCCGTGGACGGCCGGCCGGCCGAGCTTGACTTCGATCGTCCGGCAGAGCTCAAGCAGCGCTGCCGCGCTGCCGCGCCACACCCCGGTCAGCGCCGCATTGAGGAAATCGGGCGTGCCGGGCGCACAGCCGACCGGGCGGGTCCGGCGGCTGCCGGAGCGGCGGATGGATTCAACCCCGCCGGCGGCGAGCTCCCGCCCGGCCAGCTCAAAGGCCGCGGCGACGTCGCCGAGGTTGCCGCCGAGGGCGATTGCGATTTTTATCGGATTTGGCATGATCTTGATTCGTTTTTTCCGGGAATTATAGTATATTACCACCGGATTACTGTTTTTGCAAAGGATGCGGATGGCGGAAAAGCTGAAAATTTATTTCATGGGGGCGGGCCCGATTGCCGTCCCGGTACTGCGCCGGCTGGCCGAAAGCGGGGAGATCGAACTGGCCGGAGTCTGCACCCAGCCCGATCGCGGGGCCGGACGCGGCGGCAAACTGACGCCGACGCCGGTGGGCGCGGCGGCCGCCGAACTCGGCTTGAAGATCGACAAAGTCGATTCGGTCAATACGCCGGATTTCCTCGCGTACCTTGCCGGCATCGGGCCGCGGATGATCGTGGTGATTTCCTTTGGCCAGATCCTCCGCGATGGGGTGCTTGAGCTGCCGCCGGCGGGATGCGTCAACGTCCACGCGTCGCTGCTGCCGAAGTATCGCGGCGCTTCCCCGATCGTGTCGGCGATCCGCCACCTCGACGAACGCACCGGCGTCGCCTTTATGCGTATGGAGCGCGGGCTCGACACCGGCCCGGTCTATCACACCGAGACGGTGGCCCTGGTACGCAACGAACGCGCCGACCGGCTGGAACAGCACCTGGGCGAAGTGGCCGCCGCCGCCTCGATTCCGGTGCTGCTGCGAATCGCCGCAGGCACGCTCCATGCGGTGCCGCAGGAGCATGCCCTGGCCACTGTCTGCCGCAAGATCCACAAGGCCGACGGGGCGATCGACTGGCGCAAACCGGCGATCGAAATTGAGGCGATGACCCGCGCCTTCACGCCCTGGCCGGGGGCTTATTTCACGCTGGCGCTGCCGGACCGGAGTTTCCCGGTGACGATATCGTCGGCACGGGTTCATGAGGATCGCTGCTGTTACCCCGGCGAAATCCTCCAATGTGACAAACGCGGCTGGATTGTCGGCTGCGGCAGGGGGGCGCTGGAGCTGCTGACGGTATCGGCTCCGGGCAAACGGGAGATGACGGCGACCGCTTTTCTGAACGGTTTGCGCGGCGCGGAG
>JBFWIO010000056.1:0-11373 GCA_050255955.1 Victivallaceae bacterium | reverse complement strand
AAACCCGAGGGTGATCGCCGGCAACGCGATCCCGGAGAGGTTGAACGAGATGATCTGGGCGGTCACCGTAGTTCCGATGTTGGCACCGAAGATGATGCCGATCGACTGGGTCAGGGTCAAAAGTCCGGCGTTGATGAAGCCGATCACCATCACCGTGGTGGCGCTCGACGACTGGATCACCGCGGTCACCAGTGTCCCGGCCAGCACCGCGACGATGCCGTTGCGGGCGAAGAACTGGAGGATCTTCTTCATATTCTCGCCGGCGATCTTCTGGAGCCCGTCGCCCATCAGCTTCATTCCGAAGACGAAAATCGTGAGTCCTCCAAGCACCGCAACCACCACCGAAAAAACGTCGATACCGAGCAACCGCACCGTTTTGGTCCGCATAAAAGTGCCGCTCGCCGGGTCGCTGATCTCGACATTAACCTGATATTCCCCCGACTTTTTGCCGAGCTTCGCGAAAGTCGAAGCGATTCCCGATGCATCGGTCAGCACAACCGGACTCTGAAGTTCCATTTTGGGAGAAGCGCCATCGGGGGTGATCCCGACTTTGAAGTATACCGGCACGCCGGACGCGGGTTCGCCGCTGCTGTTGACCACCTTGACCGTGATCGGTTCGGCGGTGGTGTCGCCGGTTTGGAGTTCCTGATTGGCGCCGATGATCTTCACCCCGGTGATGAACCGGACGGTCACGCTTTTCTCCGGCGCGCCGTCGGGAATCACCTTCAAATAGTGGTCGCCGACCTCGTTTCCGGCGGTGACGTTGATGCTGACGCTGCCGGTGATATCGGTTTCGGCAATTTCGGGATCGACTTTCAACCCGGAGTGGTCAAGCGGCACAATGTGGACTTTGCGCCCGACCACCGGCGGGCGTTCGCCGGCTCCGCCGAGCAGGCCCCGCACGGGAGCGCCGACCAGCTCCAGTCGCAGCGGCAGCGCGAAACGCTCGCCGGGCAGAGCGCACTGGTCGGCGCCTTGCAGAATCCGGACCCGGCTCAACGCGAGATCCTTACGTGTATCATCACACCCTGAGCCAAAAAGGCTGATCAATAGAATTCCGAGCATGACTACGATACGTTGGTTCCACTTCATCCGTTGTTTTTTCCTTCTGCTGTCGTTGCCGTTGATATGAAAAAAAATCGTTTTCACCCGATGGGTAGATTTACTTGATTTTGCGGAAAATATCCGGCGGCCGGTCCGGGTCCGGCACGCCGACTTTGGCCGCGTTAAACTGGATACGCGTGCGCCAGCCGGAACCGTAGAGATTCAGCAGCTCGGCATAATAGAGTCCGTTCTCATTTTTAAACGAAGCGGTTTCCAGCGTCCGCTCCGGCTCGCCGCTAAGCTTAGCGTCGGGATAAAATTCGACTTTGAGCGGGAAATAGTAGTCGCGGGCCACGAAGACCCTGGCCACTTCGGACTTGTCCGGGGCCTCCAGCACCAATACCCTGCAGGGGATGCCGCGAACCAGGGCGGCCGCGTCTTCGCGGAGGAAACGGTAGAAGAGAAAACCGGTGGCGAGATCCTCGGCCTTGAGGTGGAAGCGTTTGGCGATCGGGTCTTTGGTTTCGCCGCTCAACTGGTCAACTTTCATCGCCACTTTGCCGCCGGAGCCGGCGATCCGCTCGACGAGATAGCCTTCGCGGTTGTCGATCAGGAGTTCAGAGCGCGAACGGGAGCCGGAAATCAGCACGCCGAAATAGACCGGGAACTCCTCCATTTTGCCGCCGTCGCGGCGATGCTGGATGATGCCGTCGAGCATGGCATAACTCGATTGTGCGGACGGGAACCGGGTGCGCTCGAGAAACGCTTCGGAACCGAGTTCAGCGGCGGCGAGAATCCCGGTCACGGTCAGCAGCAAGGCGAGCGCAAGCGGTTTCATTTGGCGCCCTCCCGGTCGAGCAAGGCGAGATCGGCGACCTCCTCGAAACGCTTGACGAAGTGAAACTTGAGGTGTTTCTTTACCTCCTCCGGCAATTCCGCGGTGTCTTTGCGGTTCTCATCCGGCACAATCACGTCGGTGATCCCGGCGCGGAGCGCGGCGATCACTTTTTCGCGAATGCCGCCGACCGCGGTGACTTTGCCGCGCAGCGTAATCTCGCCGGTCATCGCCAGCTTGGGCCGGACCGGGCGGTCGGACAGAAGCGACAGCAACGCGGTCGCCAGCGTGATCCCCGCCGACGGCCCGTCCTTTGGCGTGGCGCCGTCCGGAACGTGGATATGGAAATTGTGTTTCTCGAACTGAACCGGATCGATTTCGAAGCGGTTGCTTCGACCGCGCAGAAAACTGAACGCGGTCTCGGCGCTCTCCTGCATCACCTTGCCGAGCGAGCCGGTCAACTTCAAATCGCCCTTGCCGGGCACCGAAAGCACCTCAACCGGCAGGATGGTTCCCCCGACCGAAGTCCAGGCCATCCCGACGGCACAGCCGACTTCGGGCTTGAATTCAGCTTCGTCAAGCAGAAAAAGACGCGGCCCGAGAAGCTCGCAAACCAACTTGGCGTCGACCACCACCGGCACGGCGGGGTCGAGTTTCTTCTCAACCAGCCGGCGGGCGAGTTTGCGGCAGACCTGGGCGGCCATCCGCTCCAGCTGACGGACCCCGGCCTCACGCGTATAGTGGTCGATCAATTCGTTGATGGCCGAAACCCGGAAGCGGATCTGCTTGGCGGTCAAGCCGTTTTCTTTGATCTGGCGGGGCACGAGATAGCGCCGCGCGATCTCGCGCTTCTCAAGCGAAGTATATCCCGGCAGCCGGATCACCTCCATCCGGTCCAGAAGCGGCGACGGAATGGTGTCGAGCAAGTTGGCGGTGGTGACGAAGAAAACTTTGCTCAAATCAAAGTCGAGCTCAAGATAGTGGTCGTTAAAGGCGACATTCTGCTGCGGATCAAGCACTTCGAGCAAAGCCGACGCCGGGTCGCCCCGGACGTCGCTTGCGAGTTTGTCGATTTCGTCGAGCATGAACACCGGGTTGGCCGCGCCCGCCCGCTTCATCCCCTGAATGATCCGGCCGGGCAACGCGCCGACATAGGTGCGGCGGTGACCGCGGATTTCGGCTTCGTCGCGCACCCCGCCGAGAGCGACCCGGATGAATTTGCGGTTCATCGCCCGGGCAATCGACTGGCCGAGCGAAGTTTTGCCGACGCCGGGGGGGCCGACCAGACACAGAATCGGCGCTTTGCCGTCGTTTTTGATCTGGAGCACCGAGAGGAATTCGAGAATCCGCTCCTTGACGTCTTCGAGTCCGTAATGGTCGGCGTCGAGCACCCGGGCGGCTTCGCTCACATCGAGCCGGTCGTCAGTCATCTCCAGCCACGGCACGTCAAGCAGCCAGCATATATAGGTATAGGCGATGTGGTATTCCGGCGCCGCCTGCGGGATGATTTCCAGCCGGCCGAGCTCTTTCTGGATCACCTCAATCACCCGTTCGGGAAGTTTTTTCTCGTCCATCCGCCGCGAAATTTCGACCAGGTCGGGGTTGCGGAACTCTTCGCCGAGCTCGCGCTGGATGGTCCGCAACTGTTCGCGCAGGAAATATTCGCGCTGCGACTGGCTCATCGAGTCGTGGACTTCCTGCTGGATTTTCATCCCCAGCCGGCCGACCTGGATTTCGCGGTTGAGCAAGGTGATGAGATAACGCAACTTTTCGTCCGGCGAATCCTCGACCAGCAGCGCAAGTTTCTCGACATAGTCGAACCCGAGGTTGTCGGCGAGCAGATCGGCGAGCCGTTCGGCATCGTCGGCATTGGCAACCGCCAGCCGGAGTTCTTCCGGCAGGTGCGGCTGGAGCGAAGCGTAGTCGTTGAAAAGTCCTACCGCGGCTTTGATCAAGCCTTCGCGGACCAGGGGGTCGAACTGGCGGGGTGTCACTTCCGCAATCCTGGCGCAGCCGACCGAACTCTGGAAAGTGACCGATTCAAACTTGACCCGGCGCAAACCGCGCAGCAAGAGCCGCACCGAGCCGTCCGGAAAATTCAACACCTTGACCACCCGGGCAACCACCCCGCGCTTGACGAAGCGATGGTCGGCGAACTCAAAAAAGGCAAAGTCGTGCTTGTCCTCCTGATGGCAGTCAAGTTCGTCCTGTCCCGGCAGTTCGGGAAAAATCACCACCATCCGGTCACGCCGCATCGCCAGCTTCAGCGCCTCGGTACTCTGCTCCCCCTCAATCAGCGCCGGGGTCAGCGAAAATGGAAAAACCAAAGGCTCGCGCAGCAGCAGCATCGGCATGGCGCTGTCGCGCGGCGTGGCATCGACGGTGATATTGAGAGTATTGCTCATAAGCTTCCTTATTTTAGACCAGATCCAGCGCCGCGCGAGGCGCGTAACGGGCGAGGACTTCGCCGGCGAGGTACAGCGAACCCGCCGCCAGCACACGGCTGCCGCCGGCCAGCGCCTCCTCACAGCCCTCGACCGCCCCCGCCGCCTCAACAGCGGGGATGGCGAGCCCGTTTTGCTGCAAAATTGTCGTCAATTCCGCCGCCGTCGCCGACGGACGGGCGTCCTTGAGCGGGACAAAGATGAATTTCGCCGCCAGCGAAGACAGCGCACGGAGGTTGCCGGCAAGGTCCTTGTCCTTGAATCCGGCGAAAACGACGGTATACTTCGCTCCCGGTTCGAGCTCGGCCAGCGCTTCGGCCAGCGCGGTCGCGCCGTCGGGATTGTGACCGCCGTCGACGATGAGTCCGTTGGCCAGTTTCTGACAGCGGCCCGGCCAGCGCACCCGGGCGAGTCCGGCCAGCGCGTCGTCGAGCGAAAAATCGTACTTCTGCGACAAATGTTCGAGCACCGGGTAGACCACCTTGAAATTGCGCCGCTGCATTGCGCCGCCCAGCGCCAGGCGGATACGGCGTCCCCGATGGGTGAACTCCTGAAAAAAGCCGTGTTCGTCGCTGCCGAAAATCAGGTCGGTCATCGGCTCCCCGTCCGGACGATAGGACGGGGCGTCGTGACGGAGTGCCTCGTTTTCGATCACAAAACGCGCTTCGGGGACGAGTTCGCCGGTAAAAACCGGACAGCCGGTGTGAATGATCCCGGCTTTTTCAAAGGCGATTTTTTCAATCGTGTCGCCGAGGTACTGCTGGTGGTCGAGCGCGATCCCGGTGATGACCGAGAGCTCGGATTCGACCACGTTGGTGGCGTCGAAGCGTCCCCCCATGCCGGTCTCCCAGACCACAAAGTCGCACTTTTCGAGCTCAAAAATCAGCGCCGCCAGCGCCGTGGTGAATTCAAAAAAAGTCGGCGTCCGCTCCTCGGCGCGCATCGCTTCGGCGGCTTCTTTGACCGTGGCGAAAGCCCGGTTGAAGAGTTCCGTCGAAACCGCCCTGCCCGCCACCCGGATGCGTTCGCGTAAACTGATCAGGTGGGGAGAACTGTAAAACCCGGTGCGGTACCCGACGCTCCGCAACGCACACTCGATCATCGCCCCGGTGGAGCCTTTGCCATTGGTTCCGGCGATGTGGATAAAACCCTTCTCCAACGGCGCCCCGGAGCGCAGAAAAAGCTCGGTGCTTTGAGATAGTCCGAGCTTGATCCCGAACCGCATCAGCTGTTCGAGATACTGTTCATTTTCGCAAAATCGTCGGGAGTCGGAAGTCGTCACTGCTTGGCCTTTGACCAACTGGGCATCGAGAGATTGTTGCGGGTGGCCAGGAGCTGCCGTACCTTGCCGGTCCAGGTGTCGATGACAAAAAGCGATGAGCGCGGCCCGTCGGAGCGTTTGCACACCACCTGCCGGTTGTCGGGGCCCCAGGCCGGGGATTCCCAGGTGCCGGGAACGTTGGTGGCGCGAATATTTTCGCTGGTTTTGAGGTCGAGCACCGCCACGGTGTAGGCGCCGCCGACTTTGGTGGCGTAGACGATCTGGTTGTCATCCGACCAGTCCGGAGTCACCGATTCGCTGCCGACACTGGGCAGCAGCGCGCGGCCGGAGCCGTCGGAGTTGATCGAGTAGAGCCGCGGCCGGCCGCTCTCGTCGCTGACGAAACAAATTTTGCGGCTGTCGGGACTCCAGCAGGGCGAAGCCTCGACCGCCTTGCCGCGGGTCAGCCGCCGGGGATTGGTCGAACCGACGTTCTGGACGTAAAGGTCAACCTGATGATCGGGGCTCAAAATCAGCGCCATCTGGCGGCCGTCGGGGCTGATCGACACCCCGGCATTGAGACCGGGAAGCGAGCTCAACCGGCGACTCTGGACGGTCGGCGCGAGCCGGGTTTCGACCACTTCGGTAAGCGCCTTGCCGTATTTGGTGTAGCCGATCGAATTGCCGTCGGGAAACCACGAGGGCTCGACGCAGAGCGACTGGTAATTGGTGACCTGCTTGACGTCGTTGCCGTCGATGTCGCAGATGAAAATATTCTTCATCCCCGGCGCGGTGTCGGCGCAAAAGGCGATCCGTGTTTTGCAGATATTCTTGACTTTGAAAAGTTTGTCGAGAATGGCATCGACAATGTCCTTGGCCGACTCGCGGGGGTTGCCGACGGTGAAGTTCCAGCTGGTCATCGGCACCCCGCCCATCGAGAGCCGGATGGCGGCACTGGAGCCGTTGACGGTGCCGCTGAGTTCATACTGACCGTCGGACTTGACCACTTCAAACCAGCCGCAGGCTTTGAGGAAGCCCTCGACGCTCTGGGACAGCGAAGCGTTGCCGGCGATTCCGGCGAAACTGATGGTCGGATTGTCGCGGACCTTGCCGGTGATCACCAGTTTGTCGGCGGCGGATGCGGAAAACGAGGTTGCCAGCGCGAATGAAAAGGCCAGCACAATCGCGGCGAAAGAACGGAAAATCATGAATGCACCTCATACGTTGAATGAATCATTTCTTTGACCAAATACAATAACGCCAAAAGTGCTTTTTTCCAGTTTTCTCAAGGTGATTTTTCAGCTTTTTTGGCAATCCGCGAAGCTTAGCGGCCTGTGCTCACCGTGAAAATCACTTCCGCGCTTTGTCCGTCGGCGGCAACGACGGTAAAACGGTGACGGCCCGCCGCGAACTCGCACTCCCGGAGCGAATCCGAAACGCCGAGCCAGACCCCGTCGGCGAAAACCTGAAACGAGCCCGGCGACAACGTGACCGGAAGTTTCACCTTTCCCCCGCTGCCGGCCAGATACGTTTTGGGAGCGGGGGAAAAAATCACCGGCCGGGCGGCGGCGTCAAGGCCGCATTCTTCGCAGCGCCGGAGCGGGACTTGACGCAACACCGGGAGCCGCCGGCGCCGGACGCAATGAACCGAGGGAGCCAGACCGGATTCGGCACAAAGTTCGGCCGTCTCGAATTCCGCCGACGCCGACGGCCACGGCGCAAAAGCGCGCGAGGAACCGAGCAAACTGAAAATCTCCCCGGCGGCCGGGGCGGCGGCGAGCACGCCCACCAGCGCCGCCGATGGCGCGCCGCTTTTGTTGCCGAACCACACCCCGACGGTGTAATCGGGGTTGAAAGCAAAGCACCAGGCGTCGCATTGATTGTTGGAAGTCCCGGTCTTCCAGGAAATTTCCGCATCACAGCCGGGCAGGCGGCGGCTCCGCAGCATGGCGGCGGCCATCGCCGCCGCGCCGGGCGAAAAGACTTGCCTGGACGACGTTTTTCTGCCGGCAAGGTATGTCGGCGCCCGGTACGCGCCGTCCGCCGTCAGCGTCCGGCAGGCGGCGGCAAGGTCGAGGAGGCGGTAACCCGCACTGCCGAGAGCGAGCGAAAGGCCGGCTTCGCGGCCGGGCCCGGGAAATCCGAGGCCGAGCGAGTCAAAGAGTTCGAGCACCCGCCCGGTGCCGAGCCGGGCGAGCAAACGGACCGCGGGAGTGTTGTACGACTCCGCCAGCGCCTCGCGGGCGGTAACCCGGCCGCGAAATGCGCCGTCGTAGTTGCCGGGGGCGTAATTCCCGATGCGAAGCGGAGCATCGATCAGCACGGTGTCGGCGGTGATCAGACCGCCGTCAATCGCGGCGGCGTAGAGAAAAGGTTTCAGCACCGACCCCGCCGAGCGCCGGGCGCGCACCATATCAACTTCGCCGTCGCCGGGACGGCCATAGTCGAGAGTGCCGAGCGAAACCAAGATTTCCCCGGTCCGCGAGTCGAGCACCACCGCCGCCGCGTCGCCGACGCCGGGAAGTTGCGCCGCGCGGCGGGCGAGGATGGCACCGACTTTGGCGGTAAGGTCGGCATCAACCGCGCAATCGATCCGGAATTGGTCGCGTCCGGCCTCGTCAAGCGCGGCGGCGGCGTAATGGGCCAGGAGCCGGTTCTCCGGCATTTCAAACGCCGGAGGTCGCCTGAAATCGCGGAACGGCAGCCGGACTTCGCGAAAAATCCGCTCCGCTTCGGCTTCGCTCAGCACCCGGTGCCGGACAAGCAGCCGGAGCACCAGCATCTGGCGTTTGCGGGCGCGTTCCGGATAACGGTCGGGCCGGTAGGCGTTGGGCCGCTGCGGGAGACCGCAGAGGAGCGAACTTTGCGCGATATCGAGTTCGGCGGCGGTCGTTCCGAAATAATAACGGGCCGCCGCCTCGATGCCGTAAATCTTGCCGCCGAAGGGAATACGGTTGAGATACTCGGCAAGAATCCGGTCTTTGGCATAGAGTCTCTCCAGTTTGCGGGCCATCAGCATTTGTTCGATTTTGCCCGCGAAAGTCCGCCGCCGCCCCGGAGGCTGGGCGAGTGAAGCAAGCTGCATGGTGACGGTCGAAGCCCCCGAGACGATCCGGCGCGCAAATAGATTCTGGCCTGCCGCCCGCATCAGCGCCGGGTAATCAACCCCGCCGTGCTGATAAAAACGGGCATCCTCGGCCCCCAGCATGACTTGCCGCGCGGCGGGTGAAATCTCGTCCAGCCGGACCGGAAAACGCCACTCGTAATCGTAAGTCGGCTCAACCTTGAAAACCTTGCCGGTACGGTCGGCGTAGCAGCGGACCGGCGTCATTTTGGCAAGTTCCGGCATCGGATCGGCGATCCATGCCGGAGCCGCCAGCCAGAGGAGCGGCGGCAGCGTCAGCACCGGCAACGCCGCCGCAAGCAACCACTTGTGCCGGAGCGCGCGTTTCATTTGACCGTAAAGACTCCGCCGGGATTGGCGACGCCGTTGAGATCGGGAAGGTACATCGCCCCGGCCTCGACCGGCGGCACCGCAAAGACGCCGCGCGTCACCGCCCGGGCGCGGCAGGTGAATCCGGCCGTCCCGGGGGCGAGATCGCCGAAAATCAGCAAGCGATCATCGCGTTTCTCAAGCAGCTTCGGCGTGAGCGCCCCATATTTGCCGCGAAGTTCCGGCGGCAGCAGCGCCGAACGGGTGGCGAGCAATTCATCCTCGATCGCCAGCCCGGCGGGGAGGAGGTCGGCGATCACCACATTGGGCGCGGCGACCGGCGACGAAATGGTCAGCCGGATGAAGACAAGGTCGCCGTGATTGACCGTGTCCACCGCTTTGCCGGCGGCATCGAGGTACTCCTTTTTGAGCTTGATCGAACCGGCTTCGCGCGGGATCACGCGGGGAATGCCGGAGATGCTCCGGGTCACTGAAAGCGGGGATTTTCCGGTGTTGGTCAAAGTGGCCTGCGTTGTCAGCCGGATGGTTTCGCCGCAAGCGAGCTCGCATTTGACGCCGCCGGTTTCCAGCGTGGCCGCGAGCGGCTCGGCGGGGTAACGCCCGGCGTAAATGCCGAGCCCGAGCACCGCCCAGGCGTTGGCCTGAGTGGTGCCCCGGCTGCCGCCGTCGCTCCGAAGCTGCCGGGCAAGCTCAACGGCCATGGAATGCAGCACCGCCTCATCGCGGAAGTTGTTGTCAAGCAACAAATAGAGCGTCATTCCCAGCTGCGAGGCGGGAGTCGCGAAACTGAATGCGGGTTCTTCCATCCAGACCCGCTCGCGCACCGCCTCGTCCAGAACCGGCGCCCCTTCGAGCGCGTACCCTCCCCGCACCAGCGCCAGCGCGGCGAGCAAGGAGGCATAGTCGCACTGACCGCGCAAAAGGATATTGCGGGCGGGATTGACGAAAGCATCGTCCCCCGCCGCCGCCAGCACGTAAACCGCATACGCCCGGCGCATCCGGTTCTCCTTTGACGCATCATCGGCCCGCCGCCCGAGCCAGTTCCGCAGCGGAACCAGCACGGCGTTGTCGGGCGCGATCACTTTGCGATTGACGGCTTCAACAATGAAGTGGGCGGCGAAAAGAGTGCCGTCGGGCCAAACCTCGTTCCCGCCCGGCCACATTGCAAACGAACCGTCGCCGAGACGCATCGCCAAAAGTCGCGCATACGCGGCGGCGAGTTGCTGGCGGTAGCCTTCGGCAAGTTCCGGCGCGATCACTTTGCCCTTGACCAGTTCATCGGCGGCGAGGAGCGGGAACGCCGCCGCCACCGTCTGTTCGCAGCAGCCGTAAGGGTAGCTTTGCAACCACTCCAGCGCCGCGCCGACCTTGGCGGCCGGGCCGTCGGCGATCGTGAGGCGGCTTGCCGAGCCCGGCTCCCAGTCGGCCGGATCGGGGGCAAAAGCCGCACTCCGGCCGGGCGTCAATGCGACCGTTTCGGAGCGGGTCTGGCGAATCCCGACCGGGCGGACGCTCAGGGGGACGCGACCGGTTTTCACCTCGGAGCCGAGCGCGAGTTCCCACTTGAGTTCGCCGGTTCCGGCGGCGAGCGCGGCGACCGGGAGCTTGACCGTGAGTGGTTTTCCCTTGGCAAGCTCTCCGGTGAAAACGGTTTGACTGCCCTGCAACATCGGCGGCAAAGTGACGCTGAAGCGGAAATCGCCGGTTCCGAGCTCAAAATTGAACAAACTTGCGACAAATTCCGCCCGGTCGCCGGGGGCGAGGAAGAGCGGTGCGGCGACGTTCGCCCCGATCCGGTCGCGGAGCACGATTTCGCGCTCGGCGCTGCCGACCCGGTCGGCGTTGGCGGCGACCGCCATCAAGCGGAGCGAACCGAGGTGGTCGGGCATCGCGGCTTCGACTTCGATACTCCCGGCGGCCGGGACTTCGACCGCGTCAAGCAGCAGCCGGGCGCACTCCTCGCGCCCGATCTCCGCGAGCTTTCCGGCGGCGGCAAAGGGGTTGCCGGACTTGTCCCCGCCGATCCGCCCGTCGGGCAGGATTTTGAGCTCGGGATAGATGTCGCCATAGACGTCGTAGCAAAGGAAAGGATTGCCGGCTTCGCCGAAAAACGCGCGATAGATATCCGGCGTCTTTTACCCGGTCAGCGCCAGCACCCCCTCGTCAAGGGCGAAAAGCTTGACCAGTCCGGCCTGCGGACGGCCCGCGCCGTCGGCGAGATCGACCCGGATCTAGACTTTCTCTCCCGGCCTGGCGACGGCGGGAGCGTCGAGCCTGACCGCGAGCCGGTGCTCCGGCTGCTGATCGACCTTGAGGGACAACAGGCCAAAGGAGC
>JBFWIO010000055.1:0-11421 GCA_050255955.1 Victivallaceae bacterium | reverse complement strand
TGCCGGTATCGCCGAGGAAAATCCGCGCCGGATAGAAGTTGTACCGCAGAAATCCGATGCAGGAGGCGGCCAGAATCAGCATCGCAAGCGCATTGAGGTAAACCCCGCCGCGAAAAAAGAACCAGGTGAACATACAGAAAGAAGAGATCACCGCCAGCCCGGAAGCAAGACCGTCGAGACCGTCGATCAGGTTGAAAGCGTTGATGATGCCGATCACCCATATTTCGGTCAGGATCAGCGAGAGGTACCACGGCATCACGTAGTCGAACAGCACGAAACTGTTTTTGTTGAAGTACCAGACAATCGCCCCGACCACCAGTTGAACCGCCAGCTTGATCCACGAATTGAGTTCGTGACGATCATCGATCAGTCCGAGCACCAGCAGCGGCATCGCCGGGGTGAATATGCGGAAAAAGAAATAGAGGTTCTCGTCCAGATTGGGCTGGGTAAAACAGTAGAACAACAGCGTCGAAAAAAAGGCTCCCGCTACTGCGATCCCGCCGCCGCGCGGAATCGGCTTCTTGTGAATATGCCGCCCGCCGGGCTTGTCGATATATCCGAGTTTCGGCAGAAAACGAATACACATCGAGGTCAAAAACAGTGACCCGATCAACGCGATCAGCGGATATCCGGCCAAGCCGATATAAAAAGCTATAAAAGCACCCATATAACAATAAGTCCAATTTACCGGATTGAAATACGTATATTCCTAATTAATATACTATTTCCGTCATCAGATTACAAGCCAAGTCAAGGATGTTTTTCAGGATTCGCCAAACTCCCGCGGCCGAAAGCCCGCCCGGCGGTGCAAAAAAGACGCCGGAGACAACTGGTGTCTCCGGCGTCCCGGATATCAAACCGGGTTCAGGACCAGATCGCGTCCTCGTTGGTGAACGGGATTTTGACGGTCGCTTTTTCCTTGTCCGACTTGTACATCGCCAGCGCGAGTTCAAGGGTGCCGCGGACGGTTTCGCAGGGAATGCAGACGTCGCGGTTTTCGCGGATCGCATCGACGCAGTCGTCGATCACGTAGCGGTGGTCTTCGCTCGGCAAGGCGCGCGGGTCGCCGCCGGCGGTAGCCGCCGCCGAACCCGACTTGCGGATCGCTTCGTCCTCGGGGCGTTCGTCCTTGAATTTCCAGACCGCCATCGAGGTGCCGGCCATTACGGCGGTGCCGTCGGTGCCGTAGACTTCGATCCGGACGTCGTTGCCGGGCCACAGCGCGGTGCTGGCCTGGACGTGCCCGGTGACGCCGTTGGCGAAGAGAATCCGGGAGTCGAGGGTGTCCTCAAGCACCACATCGGGGTGGGCGAGGTTGCACATCGTCGCGGTCACTTCGGCCCCGCGGCCCATCAGGTACTGGAGGATGTCGATGTAGTGGAACGCGTGCTGGATGGTGACTCCCGCGCCGCATTTGCGGTTGGAGCGCCAGGCGTCCATCTTGTAATAATCGGCGTTGCGGTACCATTTCATCTGGACGTCAACGCGCAGGACTTTGCCGAAGCGGCCGCTGTCGAGCGCGGCTTTGATATGGCGCATCGGCGGACGCATCCGGCTCTGGACGAAGATGCCGAATTTGACCCCGGCCTTTTTGCAGGCTTCGATCATCTGGTCGGTTTCGGCCAGCGACATCGCCGGGGGCTTTTCGCACATCACGTGTTTGCCCGCGGCGGCCGCTTTCAGCACGAACTGGGTGTGAAGGTGGTTGGGGGTGACGACGCTGACCACATCGACGCGGGGGTCGGCGAGCATCGCGTCAAAGTCGCTGTAGACTTTGGCCCCGGGGGCGTAGTCATCGACCAGTTTCTGGGCGTTTTCGGTGCGGACGTCGCAGACGGCGACGAGTTCCGCCTTGTCGGATTTGCGCAATGCATCGGCGTGGAGTCCGGAAATCATTCCGGCGCCGAGGAGGCCAAAGCCAAGTTTCTTCATGGTTGTTTCTCCGGTTTTGGTTGTCGATTCAAAAGCAATATCCAAAGTTGGTTCTCACGAGCCGAGAGAGCGTCAGCGACCGGCGAGCTCACCCGAGGGCGCCGTGCGCCCGCAGAGTCAAGAGGGCGCAGCCACACTGCGGCTTTGACTCTCACCACTCCGTTGTCGCGGGTGGCCAGGAGCGACGCCTAACATAGTTCACCCGGCCCGAGCGGAGGACGCGAATGCGTCCGGAGCTACCATTCCGAAGCAACACACACAATGCTGCTTCCATCACTTCCCCCCCCTCCGTGCCTCCGTGCCTCCGTGCGAAACCTTCTTCCGGTATCCACCCCTCCCGAGCCGAGAGAGCGCCAGCGACCGGCGAGCTATCTCGAGGCCGACGGTCGGCCTGCTTCGCTCGATGTCGTTCGCCGGTCACTTCGTGACTCGGCTGCCGACCTCGCTCCCGCAGTGTGGCGTCGGCTCCGCCGACATTGGGGGGGAGCGCTTCGCTTAGCTTCGCTCGCGTGGATCGCGAGCGACCAGGGGTGTTCGCCCCCTGGACGGCGACTCCGTACGACGGAGGGCGGGGTTGGCGCTTCGCGCTTTTTTTGGGCGCTTCGCGCTTTTTTTATTTTTTTCAGGGATGGAGAATGACCTTGAGCGCGCGCTGCGCCTCGATCTCGGCAAACGCCTTCTCCCAGTCCGCCAACGGCATCCGGTGCGAAATCACCTTCTCTGCCGGCAACAACCCGGCCCCCGCCAAGTCAATCGCCCGGTTCCAGCTCGTGTAACTCGTTGACATCCCGAAATGAATGTCCAACGACTTGAACGAACACTTTTCCCACGGAAATTCCACCGGACGACCACCCGTCAAACCAATCGCCAACAGCTTCGCCTTCTTGCGCGCCAAATCCGGCATCCCGGCAATCGCCCGCGGCGCTCCAGAACAGTCAATCACCAGATCCGCACCCAAACCATTGGTCAAATCCATCACCGTCTGAGTCAAATCCTGCTTGGCGACGTTGAGCACGGTGTTGAAACCGAGTTCTTTCGCCTTCTCCAGCCGCATCCCCTCGTCCGGCGGCGCTCCCGCCATCACGATGTGACGCGCCCCCGCCGCCTTGGCAGTCAAACCGGCCAGCAACCCGATCGGGCCGGGACCGATGATCACCACAAAGTCGCCGGCCACAATCTGCCCGCGCTCAATCACGTCGTGCACCGCATTGGCGGTCGGCTCCATCACCGCGGCAGTGTCAAAGTCCATCGACTCCGGAATCCGGTGCAACAACTGCTCCGGCATCGCCAGATATTTGGTGAAACTCCCGTTGATCCCCCAGCCCGGACTGCGCTTCGACGGACAAATCTGCGGATTGCCGGTCCGGCAAAGATAACAAACCCCGCAATGCCGCGTATGCGGCTCGCCTACCACCCGGTCGCCAAGCTTGTAGTATTTGCAATCCGGCCCGAGCTCAATGACCACCCCGGCAAATTCATGGCCGAGAATCACCGGCGGCCAATACGGAAAGTGGTCGTCGCGAACATGCAAGTCCGTCCCGCAAATCCCGGTCGCCTTGATCTCCAACAGCACTTCGCCCGGACCCGGCTTCGGCTCCGGCATCTCCATGAATTCCAAAAAGCCTTTGCCCTTTTGGGTCTTTACCAATGCTTTCATCGTTTCATTCCCTTATGTTGTTCCGGCCGGCGCTTCAAACGCCGCCGGAACTTTCCTTCATCAGGCTTCTTCGCAGAAACCGGCGATGTAATCGACCAGCACCTTGGCGGTTTCGCCGATGCTCGCAACTTCAATATGTTCGTGGATCGAGTGCGCCACCTTGAGCGTCCCCGCACCGAACACCACGGTCGGAATGCCAAGCTGGTTGTTGTAGAACCAGGCATCGCACGACGCCGTAAACGCGTCAATCCTGAGCGGCACATTGACCGCTTCCGCCGCCTTGAGCAAGCCCTGCGGCAACTCGTGCTGCGGATCGACCACGCTGCAGTCATGACGGTACATGAAACTCAAGTCGAAATCGCTCTCATTGAGCCCGCCCGCGATCAGCGCCGCTTTCATTTCAGCACAGATCTCTTCCTTGGTCTTGTTCGGCAAAAAGCCGAGCACCCCCTCCAGCACCGCGCTGTTGGGAGCCGCCGCCGGCCAGTTGCCGGCGTGGAGCTTGCCGAATGTGATCGGCATCGGATTGGGATAGGGGTCAAAGAGCGGGAAGCCGCGCGAAGCCGCGAGCAATCCGGCATGGTATTTCTCCAGAATGCCGATCGCGTCGCGCGCCATCAGCAGCGCGCTCTTGGTCTGCCCCGCCTGGCCGCTGTGGCCGGCGACGCCGCGGAACGCGATCTTGAACCACACCGCACCGCGAATCGAGGTCAAAATGCGCGACTCGGTCGGCTCAAGGACGATGCACGCATCCGCCTTTTCCCCGGTCCGGGCCATCGCAAGCGAGCCGTTCCCGCCGTTCTCCTCCTCGTTGACGAGGTGGCCGACGATGTCGCCCTTGAACTTCAACCCGAGCTTGGCGATCACTTTGCAGACGAGATAGAACACCGCCACCTGGCCCTTGTCATCGCAAGCGCCGCGGCCGTAGATTTTGCCGTCTTCAATTCGCGGATTCCAGGCTTCGGTCATGCCGTCCGACGGCGGAACCGCGTCGGTATGGGCGTTGAACATCAGTTTGCGCCCCTCGCCCGCGCCGGGAATCCGGACCCGCAGGTTGAAGCGGCCGTCATAGACAATGTCCGGCACCGGGTCGCAGTAATCCGGATCGTTTTTGATCGACTCGGAGAGATTGACCCGCTCGACCTTGACCGGAAGCTTGGCGAAAGCTTTTTCGAGAAACAGCATTTCGTCGTGTTCCTGCCCCGGCGTCGAGGGGAAACGCATGATCTCGCAGAGAAAGCGCTGCGCGTCCGGCAGCAGTTCGGCGACTGCCGATTCAATGGCTTTGCGGTCGATCATTTGGCCAGTTCCATCATCACTTTTTCGAAGATTTCACAGCTTTCGTCAAGCAAAGCCTTGCTGACGGTAAGCGGCGGCGCCACCCGGATCACGTTGCCGAAGCGGCCGACCGAACCGACCAGCAGGCCGTTTTCGGAACAGCGGTCGATCACCGCGTGAATCATATCCGCCGAAGCCGGTTCCTTGGTCGCCTTGTCCTTGACGATTTCAATCCCGTAGACCAAACCCATGCCGCGGGCGTCACCGATGATCGGACACTTCTTGGCGATCTTCTGAAGCTTGGTTTTGAGATATTCACCCATCTTGGCGGTGTTTTCGACCAGCTTGTCTTCCTTGTAGATGTCGAGAATCGCCGTCACCGCCGCCGAGGCGACCGGGTTGCCGCCGAGGGTCGACGACATTTCGCCGCGGCCAAAGGCGCTGAACACGTCGTCGGTACCGATCACCGCCGAAACCGGCGCGCCGCAACCGATGCCCTTGCCGAGCGTGATGATGTCCGGCTTCAGCCCTTCATGCTCGCAGGCGAACATGGTGCCGGTCCGGCCGTAACCGGCCTGGACTTCGTCGAGGGTAAAGAGAATGCCGTGCTTGCGCGCCCACTTTTCCAGCGCCGCCAGCCAGCCCACCGGCGGGAAAATAAAGCCGCCCGCGCCCTGATAAGGCTCGACGATCAAACCGGCCAGACTGCCGGTCGAGTTGGCCGCAATCACGCCGTCAAGGTACGTGAAGTACTTCTTGAACTCCGGGCCGTCCTTGCAGAAGCCGAGGTCGTCGCGGTACGGATTCGGGAAAATCGCCCGGATCACGCCGGGGACGCCGGGGCCGAAGCCCTTCTTGGGGCCGGCGAGACCGCCGGCGGCGGCCGCCATCGCGGTCTTGCCGTGGAACCCGGTCTCAAAGGCGAGAATTTCAAACTTGCCGGTGCGGCGCTTCATCATGCGCATCGCCACTTCGGTCGCTTCCGAACCGGTCGAGAAGAAGAAGCATTTGCCCATGTGCTTGGGAGCCGCCTTCATCAGCGCCTTGGCGGCGTCGATGCGGTACTTGGTCGGGCATTCATAGTTGTTGATCAGCTTGGCGGTCGATTCCTGCAACGCCTTCACCAGCTTGGGATGGCAATGCCCGACGTTGGTCACCAGCACCCCGCTGGTCCAGTCGATGAACTTGTTGCCGTCAACGTCGGTGACAATGCAGTCTTCGCCCTTGTCCCAAACCACCGAGGCCTGATAGCCGCAGGCGTCGGCTTCGTACTTGTGCCATTCCTGAATCAGTTTGGCGCTCTTCGGACCGGGGATCGCGGTCTTGACACAGCTTTGTTTCATGATTTTCCTTTGTCCTTCTATAAACTTATGAAAGTTGTGGTTTTAAGGTTTTATGCCCCTATCTGCTTCGCTCGGGGTCGTTCGCCGGTCACTTTGTGACCCGGCTGCCGACCTCGCTCTCGCAGTGTGGTGTCGGCTCCGGCCGCACTGCGGCTTTGACTCCGGCCGCTCCGTTGTCGCGGGTACCAGCAACGGGGCTTTGTTGGGCGGGGGGAGCGCTTCGCTTAGCTTCGCTCCGGTGGAGCCGGAGCGACCAGCGTTTCGCCGCTGGACCACGCCTCCGTACGACGGAGGGCGGGGTTCCGCCTGACGGCGGTTTTTTTGGGCGCTTCGCGCTTTTTTTCTTTTTTTCTTTTTTTTATTTTTTCAGTTCTTTGATCGAGTTCACCACGCAGCGGGCGCTGCGGCCGTTGAACGCCGACACGATGTCAGCGAGAATGCTCTCACGAATTTCCCAGCCCGCCTCTTCGCTCGCCCAACCCATGTGAGGCGACAAAATCGCGTTGTCCAAACCGAAAAGCTCGTAATCCGGCGCCGGCGGCTCCACGTCAAACACGTCAATCGCCGCACCCGCAATCCGCTTTTCACGCAACGCCGCCGCCAACGCCGGAGTATCCACCATCGGCCCGCGGGCAGTGTTGACCAAATACGCGGTCGGCTTCATCAGCGCGAGCATTTCCGCATTGACGATCTTGCGGGTTTCGTTGTTGAGCGGAGTGTGGACGGTGATAAAGTCCGAAGTCTTGAACAACGTCGCCTTGTCCACGAAACGCAGGCCCTGTTCCTCCAGCTCGGTCTTGCGGTCGCTGCCAAGATTGGGGTCGCAGGCGATGATCCGGAAGCCGAAACTCCGGAGCTTGCGGAACACCCGGCTGCCGATCCGGCCGACGCCGAGAATCCCCAGCGTCTTGCCGTCCAGCCGGTAAACAGGAAAGAGGTTGCTGAAGTCCCACGCCCCCGCCGCACTCGACTTCTCAAGACAGGTCCGGGCACGGAAAAGGTGACGCGCACAAGCGAAAATCAACGCAATCGCATGTTCCGCCACGTCTTCCTTGCAGTAGTCGGGCTGATAGGCGAACTGGATGCCGTAACGGGTGCACGCTTCGACATCGACATTGTCGTAGCCGATGCCGTGACGGATGATCAGCTTGCAGCGGGTCAGGCGCTTCAGCAGCGAATCGGTCATCTTGACCATGTTGACCACCACCACGTCGGCGTCTTTGAGCGCGGCGTAGACTTCGTCCTCGGGACGGAATTTGAGCTGAAAGGCTTCAAAATCGATACCCAGCGCGGCGAGCTTTTCGGCTTCGTAGGCGAGATCGCTCTCGATGTAATCGGTGACGACAGCTTTGAAATTTGCCATTTTTATCGTTTCTCCAAACTGTTATTGATAGGTGACTTCTTCGGTTTTTCCGGAGTTCGCGGCGCGGTAAATCGCTTCGACCACTTCGAGCACCTTGACCGCGTCGTTGCCGCCGACAAAGGCTTTGTAGTTGCCGTCGAGAATCTGCTTGGCGATCTCGTTGACGTATTCCAGCCCGAGCGAGCCGCAATAGCCGGGCACCGCGTCGAGTTCGAATTCGATGACCTGGCGCGGCGCACCGCCGAACTTGGGATGGTTGCTGCAGATCATCATGGTCTGCTTGGTGCCCTCGAATGACGGGGCGAAGTTGATGCAGCCCAACGTCCCCCGGATGCCGAGATAGAGGTCGCGGCCAAAAGGATAACTGTCCGGCACCGTGTAGCTGATGTCGAGCGCCAGCGTGGTGCCGTTCTCAAAAGTGGCGATGGCAAACGAGTTGTCCTCGATCTTGTACGCCTGGTTGACCCGGACGTTCTTGCCGACCACTTCCTTGATTTCGGAACCGAGCAGCCAGCGGTAAAGGTCGATCCAGTGCACGCCGAGGTTGTACATCGGGCCGCCGCCGGACTTGGCGGGGTCGAGCATCCACTCGCTGTTGCCCTCGATATAACGATGGAGTCCGCCCGCCGCGCAGCGGCCTTCGCAGCCGACGATCTGGCCGAGGATGCCGGAGTCGATCGCTTCTTTCATCTTGCGGGTGACCGGATGGTAACGCCAGAGATAGGGGGTGGAAAAGAGCACATTGTTTTTGGCGCAGGCGGCGGCAATCGCGGCGGCGGCTTCCGAGGTGCTGGCAACCGGTTTCTCGACTACCACGTGGATGCCGCGCTCGGCGGCGGCGATGCCGGCGGCGGCGCAGTCGCAGTGCGGCAGAAAAATGTAGACGAGATCGAGCTTTTCACTTTCCAGCATCTGCTTCCAGTCGGCGTGCGTCTTGACGTTGAACTGGTTGCCGAAGCTTTCGCGGAGCGCGGGATTGGCGTCCATCGCCGCCACCACCTGAGTGTAGGGGCTCTTTTTGAAGTGAGGCATGTAGGTGAAGGGGTGAAGATGCCCGAGACCGATGATGCCGACATTGAGAACACGTGCCATAAATGAAAAACTCCTCTTTTATATGAGTTCAATTTCCGTTTCGACGCCCTTGCGCTCGGCCGAGCAATAGGCGGCATAAATCGTCGCGGTGGTGTCGCAGGCGAGGCCGAGTTCGGACTGCGGCTGGACGTTGGCCGCCGCCGCGGTGACGAAATCCTGCAATTCCCCCTGATAGCCCATGGTGAAGGCTTCGCTGGGGGCGGCCGGTGTCCAGCCGCTTTTGGTGCTGATCTTCTCCATGAGGTAGATGTCTTTGAACGTTTCTTCGCGCGGGTTGTAGACGTCCATCAGCCCGGCGGGGCTCAAGTTGGCGCGCGTGCGGTGGTTGTTGGCAAAGATTTCGACATAATCGTAAATCCCGCCGAGCACGATTTCGCCGGTGAGGACGTCGGCCACGGTGCCGTCGCCAAAGGTAATGTGCATCACCCCGTAATCCTCGATGTCGCGGTAATCGGTGCGGATCGCGCCCTCGTCGCGGTAGCCGGGCAGCCGGGTGATTTCGTGGGTTCTGGCGCTGACGGTGGCCGGGCGGATCGGTTTGCCGTCGCGGACGAGGCCCTCGACCCGTTTGAGGTAGAGTATGGCGCCGAGGGGGTGGCAGCCTTTGCCGATCAGCGAGCCGCCGCCGGCCTGGCTCCAGATGCCGTAGACGCCGGAGGCGGAGCCGTTGTGCGACTCCTCGCCGGTCATACGGAGGATCTGGGCGCCGGTCTTCTCCAGGATTTCACGTTCTTTCTGGATGCCGGGCGCGTAGACAAAGTTCTCGGCATAGCCGAAGGACACGCCGGCGGCGGTGACCGCTTCGGAAATCCGGCGGAGCCGTTCGAGGACTTCGCGGTACATCGGTTCTTTGGGGGCGCGGTTGCCGAAAAAGAGCTCGGGGTCGCCGGAACCGAAGCAGCCGGTGAGCGGCTTTTCGCAAATAATATGTTTTCCCGCCCGGGCGGCGGCGAGGATCTGGGTTTCGTGAGCGTAGGGGGGCGAGGAGACGTCGAGGAGGTCGATTGCGGGCATCATCGCCTCGACCGAGTCAAAAACCCGGATGCCGTGCTTGCGTCCGAAGGCCTCGCGGCTGGCGGCGCGGCGTGAAGTAACCCCGGCGATTTCGACGTCGACGCCGTAGACCCGGCGCAAAGACTCAACGTGAAACTCTCCGGCAAAACCGGTTCCGACCAGCCCGACCCTGATAGTTTTGGCCATTTACACACTCCTCGATGTTACCTAATCTAAATCTTTATTTCAAAAAGTCAAGCCCGAATCATTCCCGGAACCGAGAATATGTGAATAAAAGTGAATCAAAATAAAAAAGTTCCCCCGCCGGTTTGACTTTTTGACCGGAAACACCTATAGTAAGGCCGAGTCAGAAGCGATTCCTCATATTTCCAAACATAAGGAAGAAACCATGAGTAAACTTGTCATCCGTCCGGCCGAAGAGTGCAAATACGACATTTTGTCGCTCGGCGAAATCATGCTCCGCTTTGATCCGGGCGACGAGCGGATTCACACCACGCGTCAGTTCAAGGTCTGGGAAGGCGGCGGCGAGTACAACGTCGCGCGCGGTCTGCGGCGCTGTTTCCGGATGCGGGCGGCGGTGGCGACGGCGTTTGCCGACAACCCGGTGGGGCGGCTGCTGGAGGACTTCATTTTGCAGGGTGGAGTGGACACCAGTTTGATCAAGTGGATTCCCTATGACGGAATCGGCCGCAATGTCCGCAACGGCTTCAATTTCACCGAGCGCGGGTACGGCGTCCGGGGTGCGCGCGGGTGTTCCGATCGCGGCAACACGGCGGCGTCGCAGTTGAAGGCGGGGGATATTGATTTCGACTATATTTTCGGCAAGCTCGGGGTGCGCTGGTTCCATACCGGCGGGATTTTCGCGGCGTTGTCGGAGACCACGCCGGACGTGGTGATCGAGGCGTTGAAGGCGGCCAAGAAGTACGGCACGGTGACCAGTTACGACCTCAACTACCGGCCTTCGTTGTGGAAGGATATCGGTGGTCAGGCCAAGGCTCAGGAAGTCAACAAGGAAATTGCCAAGTATGTTGACGTGATGATCGGCAATGAAGAGGACTTCACGGCGAGTCTCGGGTTTGAGATTGAGGGTGTGGATGAGAATCTGACCAATCTTGAGACTGAGAGCTTCAAGAACATGATTCGCAAGGCGGTGGCGGCGTATCCGAACTTCAAGGTGGTGGCGACGACGTTGCGGGCGGTGAAGAGTGCGACGATCAACGACTGGGGAGCGATTTGTTATTACGACGGGAAATTTTACGAAGCGATTCACCGGCCGGAGCTGGAAATTTTCGACCGGGTGGGTGGCGGCGACAGTTTTGCGTCGGGTTTGATTTACGGCTTCCTGACCACGGGTGACGCTGGCAAGGCGGTCAACTATGGTGCGGCGCATGGTGCGTTGGCGATGACTACGCCGGGGGATACTTCGATGGCGTTGAAGGAAGAGGTGGAGAAGATCATGAAGGGCGGCGGCGCGCGCGTTGACCGCTGAGCGGACGTCTTACCCATACCAAGCGCGGAACCAAACGGTTCCGCGCTTTTTTTGCCCAGAAAAATAAAAAAAATAAACAAAAAAACCGCCGCCAGGCGGAATCCCGCCCCCCGTCGTACGGGGGCGCCGTCCAGGGGGCGAACACCCCTGGTCGCTCGCTCTTTAGCGAGCGAAGCTAAGCGAATCGCTCCCCCCTACGCGGGCGGAGCCCGCTCCACTCAGCGGGAGCGAGGTCGGCAGACGCGTCACGAAG
>JBFWIO010000054.1:0-11573 GCA_050255955.1 Victivallaceae bacterium | reverse complement strand
GCGCTGGGAAGGCTTCCGGAGAACCATGCACGACGCCGGAATTCCGCGAGAACAGTACGAAATATTCATTCTTGAGGAATGGGTGGGCGAAAACGCCGCGAACGTCATTCGCGCCGCACTCGACTGGCAGCCGGAAGCTTTGATCATCGGCGGCGGCAGTTTTGCTGATCAGGTGTTTCTGGAGTTGGAAAACCGCCATCTCTCGGTTCCGGGAGATATTTCGATTGCCATCTTCGACCGGGTGTCACACCCGCTGCATGGCTATTCTGACGTCTGTTGCGTTTCGCAGCCGTTTGAGGAGCTCGGCCGGGCGGCGGTGGAGTTGCTCAATGCGGAAATGAATGGCCGGATGCCGGAAAGTATTCTGATTCAGACTGAATTTCACCCCGGAACAAGCGTTCGCAACGCATAATTTGCGTTTTTGGGCCCTGCTTGTATATACCTGTTTTGGGCCAATCTTTCTCCGGTTCGCCGGGAGCGACTCCGAATAATACCGCGGAGAAAAAATCATCAATCTTGCCTGCGATTCGAAAAACATCCATGATCGAATCCCGCTGAAATTATTGATACCGGTTTCTCTGATGAATTCAGCCCGGCCGGGCAACCGGCGGCCGCTTCGGGCCATGATCCGGGAGGGAAAAAGAAACCGCGACGGAATTTGACTTCCGTCGCGGATATGGCAACCGGGTGAAAATGCCACGCCGGTGAATGGATCGCATGCCCGGCCCCGAAAGCCGCCGTTGCCGGCGGGGCGGAACCGGTTCCGCGATCCGGAAAAAAAGCGTTACTTCTTTTTGGACGCCGCGGCGATCTGCGCACGGACTTTTTCCTTGCAGCGATCGAGATAGGCTTTGCGACGACGACGTTTGACTACTTTGTTGAGCTGCTGACCCATGGTAATACCCTCTTTTGTATCTGGATAATCAATTCAATTGTCCCCTAATTTATCACGCTTCCGAAGATTTTGCAAATCGCCGGACGTTTTTTCCGGCTATTTTGTGGCGTCGCCGTCGGCTTTGAGGAATTTCACGACCGCCGCCGTCCGGGTTTTGACATTGCGCCGGAGTTTCGCCCCGGCGTCCCTGCGCTACGGACTTTGGCGGCGGTGGGTGCCGGGTTCATTCACCGGGCCGTCCGGCGCGGCGGACGAATCCGGCGCGGCTCCGGCCGCCGCCGAAAAAGGGCGCCGGGCCGTGAGCGCTTGTCCGGTTTGAACTCGGCGCGGAGGATGGCGGGCACTTTTTCCTGACGGTTTCAACTTTGAGCTTGACAAGCGGGGTTGGCGCGTGTAGAGTTCCGAATATGTATTTTCAGCTTGAGGTGATCATCCGATGAAACGTTTTTTTCTTTTGCTGCTGCTGATCCTGACCGCGAGCCTTTCTGCCGCGCCGGAATTTCCGCTGCCCGCTCTCCTTGAACGCGCCGCCAGGGCGACCGTCGAGGTTTATCCCGACGCCGACTCGGTGCTGCTCTACGACCTCCAGCAAGCGGTCTACCAAACCGACGGCAGCGGCAAAACCCGGGACGATTATTTTCAGAAAGTGCTGACCGAAAAAGCCCGTCGGGAACTCCGTTCGCTGCCGCTCGGCTTCGACGCCTTTTATGAAAAGCTCGAAGTGGTCAAGCTCGAAGTCATCCGTCCCGACGGCAAAGTGATTCCGGTAGACGTCGCGCAAAATGCCAAAGTCGCGGTCGATTCGAGCCAGATGGAGGAAAATATCTACGATCCCAACCAGAAGGTGCTGACCGTTTCGATTCCCGACCTCGAAGTCGGCGACGTGATCCATATCGTTGTCGAAAACACCATCGTCAGACCCCGGATTCCCGGCGTCTGGTGCGATATTACCATGCTCCAGAGCGACGTTCCGATCGTCGAATACATTGTCGAAATCGACGCCCCCGCGACCAGGCCGCTGGCCTCCAGATTGATCAAGGACGAAGTCCCCGGCACGGTGCGCTCCGAAGTATCCGAAGCCGGCGGCCGCATCCTTTACCGCTGGGTGGCGAGCAATGTGCCGATGGTGATCCCCGAGCCGGGGATGCCGCCGGTTTACACTTGCGCGCAGCGCCTCCTGGCGAGTACGCTTCCCGACTGGCCGGCGGTGTCCAGATGGTATTACGAGCTCTGCCGTCCCCATCTTGACGCGGTTTCGCCGGAGCTCAAGGCCAAGGTCGCCGAACTGATCGCCGGAGCGAAAACGCCGGAGGAGAAAATCGGGAGACTTTTTCAGTTCGTTTCGCAGCAGATCCGCTACATGGGCCTCACGCCGGAGCAGGAGGCGCCGGGGTACGAGCCCCATGATGTTTCGCTCACCTTTGCCAACCGGTACGGGGTTTGCCGCGACAAGGCGGCGTTGCTGGCGGCGATGCTGAAACTCGCAAAGTTCGAGGCTTTTCCGACCCTCTGCTACGTCGGCCCGCTCAAGGATGAGGAAGTGCCCAACAATTACTTCAACCACGCCATTGTCGCCGTCGAATTGACTCCGGGCGAATATGTGCTGATGGACCCGACCAACGAGACCACCACCGAACTCCTGCCCGCCGGGCTGGCCGAAAAAAGCTACCTCGTCGCCCGCCGGGACGGCGACAAATTGCGCACCTCGCCCCCGGTGCCGAGTTCGCGAAACGCGCTCAAAATCCGGCTCGACGGAGCGATCGGCGACGACGGCAATCTTTCCTGCCGGGCGACGCTCGACTTTGCCGGGGTCAACGATCAAGCTTACCGCGACGCCTTTTCGCGCTGGCCGGAGGAGATGCGGCGGCAGTTTTTCGCCAATCGCCTGAAAACCGCGGTGCCGGGGTCCGAGCTTGAAACCTTGACAATCGAGCCCGCCGACGTCCGCGACATGGACAAGCCGTTGCGGGCGGAATTCACGTTCAGCGTGCCCGGGGCGATCCGCCGCGACGGGGTGTTCCCGCTCGACCCGCCCGATCTCACCGGGGCCTTTGGCGTGGTCAACAACTTCCTCGGCGGTGCTACGCTCGACGTCCGCAAATTCCCGCTCGAAATCTATTCGACTTGCGAAGTCGATGAAACCATGACGCTGAAACTCCCCGCCTACCTCAAAGCGGCATCGCTGCCGGAGCGTGAAATCAAGCTGACCTCGCCCGCCTTTGACCTCAGCCGTCAGCTTGAGTTCAAGAACGGCGTGCTCGAAGTCTCCAGCCGGATCGCCCTCAAGCAGACCCGGATCTCACCCGCCGCCTATGCCGCGCTCAAAGAGACCCTCCGCGAAGCCGAAGCGGCGCTCCGCGCCTATCCCTTGTTCACCGTCGGCGATCCCCTTGCCGCCTGGCCGCGGGCCGACGCCGCCTATCTCCGGTTTGACCGCACGGTGACCTTTACCGCTCCCGACGCATGTACCCAGGTCGAGAAAGTCGAGCTCAGGGTCAACAACTACGCCGGGGTCAAGCGCTATTCCGAGCTCTCGGTTCCGTTCAATCCGGCGACTTCGGAGGTTACGCTCGGCGATGCGGAGGTCCGCCGCCCCGACGGTACGGTTCAAGTCCTTGCGGCGGGCGAAATCAATGTGATGGACGCGCCCTGGAACGGTTCCGCGCCGCGTTATCCCGGCGGCAAAATCCTGGTCGCCAACTTCCCCGGCGTCAAACCCGGCGCGGTGATCTCGTATACGTTGACCCGGCGCTTTTTCAAACTCGATTCACTCTCCTTCACCCCGGTTTTCGCCGCCACCGTACCGATTTTGGCGCAGCGCTTTACTTTGGAGAATCCGGCTGGACTCCAGCTCGCGGTGACCGCTCTTGGCGGCGAGGTGACGCAGCAGGGGAACGTCTGGAGCACCGCCGCCGTCGCACCGGTCCGCCAGGAGCCGGGGATGGCACCCCTGGCATTCTTCAAGCCGTCATTCCGGATCAGCGCCGACAATTTCAAGGCTTTCGGGACGAAACTCAACGATGCACTGCTCAAGAAGTGCGAAAACCAGCCCGCCGCCGCCGCCAAAGCACAGGAACTCGCCGGTAAAATCGGCGACGAGCGCGGCAAGATTCAAGCGATTCGCGACTTCGTCGCCAAGAACATCCGCGAAACCCCGCCCGGACTCCACGCCGCCGGACTTGCGGCGCTGAGTGCCGCCGACCGCACCCTGACTGACGGCTACGGAAACAGCGCCGACCGTTCAATCCTGCTCAAAACCATGCTCGACGCGGCTGGTGTCAAGTCTCACTTTGTCGTGATTTCCAGCCTTGCCGACACGCCGGAAAACCGGGCCGCCGCAGTGGCGACGCCGGATGCCGGCGCTTTTGACACCGTGCGGGTGGCGGCGGGCGACTTTTTGCTCGGCGGCAGCGACCAGTATACCCCGCTCGAAGCCGCGCCCGGCGAAGGGATGCTGCGGCTCAACCTGGCCCGGGGAGCCATCGGTACGGTGAAGGCGCTCGTGCCCACCCGCGAAAGCACCGAGATCAACCTTGACCTGAAACCCGACGGCAACGCCGAGGTCCGGGTGGTCATCCGCAGTTACGGACTGGCTGCCGGGGCGGAAAACCGGCGTTTCGCGGAATTCACCCCCGAGGCGCGCCGACGCTTCGAAGTCGAGCTCCGGCAGCGTCTCGGCGAAAACGCGGTCAAGACCGGCGACCTCACTTTCCGGCTCGACCCGCACGGCGTCGCCATTCTCGAATACGGGGCGATGATTCCCAATCTCGCGCCGCGTTCGGGGTCGTTCCGCCAGCTTGAACTCCCGGCTTTCGGCGCGTTTTCGGCGGCGGTCAGCACCGCCGACCGCGACCGCGAAACGCCGTATCTGCGCACCGGCCGATTCGAGGCGGGGTATCGCTGGAGCATCACCGCGCCGGCCGGCTGGCGGGTCGCGGCGCTGCCGCCGGGCTTCAAAACACTGCTGCCGCTGGAGAGTGTCGAGCTCAAAAGCATGACCGATGGCAACCGGGTCACGGTTGCCGCCTCGCTTGAACTCCGCCCGGGGATGACCCGGCCGGAGAACTACGGCGCGCTGGTCAAACTTCAGCACGAACTCACCGAACTCACCCGACGGGTCGTGATTTACGAAGTCCCGGCCGGGAAAACCCCGTAATTGAGATGATTGCCATGGAAATCAAAACCCTTCCGGTAGGACCCTTCGGGACCAATTGTTACCTCGCCTGGCTCGCCGGGGCCGAAACCCTCTGTGTGATCGACCCCGGCGCGGAGCCGCTCACGATCGCCGCGGAAGCGAAGAAATTCCCCGCCAAACGCACGGTAATTTTGCTCACCCACGCCCATGTCGATCATATTTCCGGCCTCGGCAAGCTCTGCGAACTGCTTCAGCCAGACGCCGTCTACCTCGACGCCGATGACCTTAAACTGTACCACAGTCCGCTCAACGCGCTTGAGCCCTGGTTTCCGGCGGCGGAGAATTTGCCCGGAACCACCGAAGATCCGGCGGTCGGGGGGATGAAAGTCCTGAAACTTCCCGGCCACACCCGGGGCGGCGCGGGATTTTACTTCCCGGCTGATCAGGTCTTGTTCTCGGGCGATTCGATTTTCGCCGGCTCGGTCGGCCGCACCGATCTGCCCGGCGGCGACTGGCAGTCCTTGCAGAAATCGCTGCGGGAGGTGGTTCTGCAACTTCCCGCCGACACCTCGATTCGTCCCGGTCACGGCCCCGCCACCACGGTGGGGTACGAAAAGGCGACCAATCCCTATCTCGCCTCCGACAGTCCCTGATTCGTGCCGCCCCCTGAGTCCCGGCTCCGCTCCCGGCTCTTTTTCCGCCGGTTGCGGAGCCGCTCTTTTTCCGCCCGTCAAAAGAAATTGTTATTTTTTTCAAATCCCGGCTTGACTTTCATGTCGAAATGTCCTATAATTAGATCAAACAATGGGACAGATTGGTACACATGATGAATAATAATCCTCAAAACCGTTACCAGGCGATGGTTGAATTTATTGAAGCGATGATCGCCGGCGGGCATTATCCGACCGGGACGAAAATTCCTTCTTTGCGGACGCTTTGCGTTGAGTTTGAACTTTCGCGCGGCACTGCGGCGCGTGGACTGGAGTATCTCGCCGAGCGCGGATTGCTTGAGCTGCGGCACGGTTCCGGCGCTTATGTGACCGCCCGCAAAGAGCCCGCGCCGAGCGGCGGCGGGCGCAAGATTGCGGTATTCTCCGAACACTGCAACGTCTACGACAGTTATTGCGCCCACATCGTGCTCGGCATCCAGAATCTCGCGGCGGCGACCGGGACCACGCTCAATATGCATCTGCGCTATTACCAGCAGACCTCGTTTGAGATGGTCGAAAAGGCCGCCCTGGAGGCCGACGCCCTGCTGCTGCTGGGGACCTATGATCTGTTTTTGCAGGATCTTCCGCGCCGCCGGCCGGTGGTGGGGGTGGATATGCTGCGGGGATTTTCGGTGGCTTCGCTGGTGGGCATGGACAACCGGCAGGCGATGGAGCTGGCGGCGGATTTCTTTCTCCGGCGCGGCTTCAGGCGGGTCAAACTGATCAGTTTTCCGGTCCCGCTCTATCAGTACCGGGCAAACTGTTTCGTCACTGAATTCCGCGAGCGCGGCGGCGAAGTGGAGACGATTCTCCCGCTCGACAAGTATGAGGGCAGACTGTCGCTGACCCATGAATTCTACCGCTCGCTGATGCCGCTCTTCGCCGACCGTGACTGCGGATATCTCTTTGTCAGCGGCACCGAGTGCGAGCGGACCATGATTCACTACCGGGAGCAGACCGGACGGGAATTGACCGACGATGTCTGCGTGCTGTCAATCGACGGCAAATCCCGGATCGTGCCGGGCTACAGCCCGGTGAACACCATCGGACCGAATTATACGGAAATCGGTGAAGTGGCCTTTGCCGAATGCATGCGGCGGATCGAGTCGCCGGGAGCGAGCCCGCGGCGCATCGAGACCTGCTGCACCCTGACCGAAATCAACGGCTGAAGCCGCCGACCGCGGCGCCATCGCACGCGATACCGCGGCGGCTTGAACAAATCATGCGAATTGAGCGAAAAAAAAGCCAATATCAGCAGGAGAATCTGCTATGAAAATTCCGGTGATTGACTGTACCGACTTGTATCATCCGCATCAGGATCCCGGCGATAATTTTGACCTGGTGGCGGCCTACGGGCTGCCTGAAGTCGATCTTCGCGCGGTTGTGCTCGACGTTACCGAGCGCTTCCGGTTGCCGCCCGGCGTCCGCGGCGAAGACGGCCAGGCCACCGATACCGGCGGCCCGCGTGAACCCGGGGTGATTCCGGTGACCCAGCTCAATTATATTTTCGGGCGCGCCGTACCGTACGGGGTTTCGCCGTTTCACCCGATGGACTCGACCGGGGACAAGATGGAAAACGCCAACGCGTACTTCGACTCGGCGATCAACCTTATTTTGGACACGCTCCGCGCCTCCCGGGAGAAGGTCGATATCCTGATTTTCTGCTCCTGCCGCGCGGTGGCGGCGGCGTTCAACCGCGAGCCCGGGCTCTTTCGCCAGAAAGTCAACTGCATCCACCTCAGCATCGGCACTTCATCCGGCGATATCTTTGATGTCGATTGGAACAAATGCGAACGGCTGCCGCTCGCGCCGGGTTCGCCGGGGTATCTGGAGTGGAATGTCACGCTCGATCCCCATGCCTTTGTCGCGCTGCTCCGCTCCGGTTTGCCGCTGGCGCTCTATCCCTGCGCCAGTGACCGCGGGCCTTTCGCGCTGGACAAGTTCAACACCTTTTACCATCTCCCCGACCTTGGTTTCGTCGGCCGGATGCGCAAGGAACTGGCAAGCTACCTCTGCTACGCCTTTGGCCGCAAAAACCGCGTTGACTTCCTCCGCGCCGTCACCGAAAACCCGCCGCCGGCGGAACTCGCCGGGCTTGCCCGGCAGCCGCACAAGGTCTGGGAAAGCGCGATCTGGCAGTGCGTGACCTGCCGCAAACTCGTCCGCCGCGCCGACGGCTCGTACCGGATGATCCCCGCCGGCAAAGTTTGCGCCGGCGATACGGAAATTTCCAGCGGCCTGCGTTTCTGCACCCTGACCCGGGTCGATTCCACCGGACGCTTCCATTTCGAGCTCACCGGCCGTCCCGGCAGCACCCGTATCTATTACCGCGAAAATCCGGAACTTTATCAGACCGCCATGAGTGAAGCTCTGGCCGCGCTTTATTGCTCATTCTGAGCATATATTCCCGAATCAGACCACGGCGTGCCACGGTACTTGCCGGTTGCAAAGCCCGCAAAGCGGACGATCCGGTCAAACGGACCGGGCGCTTTCGCGGGGCAGGGCGGTCTTTTGCCGCCGGTCCGGACATTTCAATACGACGAAACAATTCACCCCAATCAAGGAGATGATATGTCATGAGAAACAACCGTTTCACCCTGATCGAGCTTCTGGTCGTCATCGCAATCATTGCGATCCTCGCTTCGATGCTGCTGCCCGCCCTCAACAAAGCGCGCGCCGCCGCCACCAAAACCGCCTGCGTCAACATCGGCAAACAGATGGGAACTTGCGATCTTTTGTACGGCAACGACAATGAAGACTATGTGACGCCGGACAAAGCTCCCGACGGTAAACAGTGGTATGTCCTCCAGAAGACATACGCCAAAACGCTTTTCAGCCGGAAATACCGCAACGTCGATACCGCGGCGGTGCCGATGTGCCCGGCGGCGGAAAAGGAAAATGGTAAATCCCTGAGCTGCCTTGCCGGAACCGTCAGTCCGTGGACGCCGATGAAAGCCGGCTGGACCTACGAATACCAGGCCGGCGGCTACGGCCGCAGTTACATGCTCGGCAGCGCCGGCTGGACTCAGTATTATCCTTACACCAAGATCGGCAAAGTCCGCTCCCCGAGCAAACTTGTCACCACCCTCGACGCCTATTATTTCGACATCATGTTCAACGGCAACACCAAGTGGGAAGACCGGCTGGACGGCCAGATCGCCTGGAGCCGCCATGACGGACGGGGAACCGACGTCAGCGCGATTTTCGCCGACGGTCATTGCGCGCCTTTCGCCTATCAGGCCCGGACAACGAAACTTTATGAAGAATTCTTCTATCCCGCCGGAAAGTATATTGGAATCTGAACGATGAAAAAACAGATCGCACTTCTTCTCGCCGCCGCGCTTGTCCCGATGCTCTTTGCCGCGCCGGAAACCGTCTGGAAAACCGATTTCGCCAACTTCCTGAAAGGCCTGCCTGCCGGCTGGAGCAAATACGAGTCAGGCAAGTCCGGCGAAATCCGGCAAGCAGTGCTCCCGGGCGGCCGCCGCGTTACGGAGCTTGTGGTCACCGATCCGCGGGGAAGCCTCGGCCTGACCCGGCAGTTCCCTGCCGCGGCGGGGCGCTATTACCGGGCGACGCTTGAGAGTTCCCCGCTTCCCGGCAAAAGCCGCAAGGGGGCGTTTCTCCAGCTCCGGTTCCACCCCTATCCATTGAAGACTTTCGGCAATTCGGAATATCTCCGGCAAGTGCCGCTTGAGGAATACGACGGCGAAGCCAGCTTGACCGCGGTCGATATTCAAGCTCCGGCGGGTTCCACCCAGGTGGCCGCCTTTATCGTCACTGCCGGCGGCGCGCCGGAAATACGGCTGACGGAGTTCACGCTTGAGAGCTCCGATCAGCCGTTCCCGCCGCTCAAGGCCGATCCGATGAAGATCCCCGGCGTGCTCGAAATTCAGCCGCGCGATCTGGTCATCGACACCGATCTTGTCGCCGGCGGCAAAAGCGCCGCGCTGATTGCCGCGCCGCCGTCGTACCGCGAACTCGCCGCCGCCATCAATGCCGTGGTCAAAGAAAAGACCGGGGCCGAACTTCAGGTCGTCGATGACCGCGAGCTGGAAAAGGCGACCAGGCTCACGACCAACGTCATCACCATCGGCAGCCGCGACGTCAACCGGACGGTTTCGATGCTCTACAACCGCCATTACACTTTGCTTGACGGCAAGTACCCCGGCGTCGGGGGCGGGATGGTGATCCGGAGCGTCCACGACGTCTTTGGCGACAAGCACAACATCATCACGCTTGGCGGCAGCGATGCGGCGGGCGACCGTGCCGCGGTTGAGCGTTTTTGCCAAATGCTCCGCAAGCTCCCGGCCGGCAAGGATCTCAAAACCGGGTATCTCGCCGAAATCAAACTTGGCGAAAACCGGAAAGTTCCGGCATCCGCACTTGAAGCGAAACTGTGGGAAAATTGCCCGGCGTCCGGCGACAGTCTTGCTTTTGGCTGGAATCTCCTGAGCAAAAATCTCGCTCTTTTTTACATGACCGGCGACACCAGATTCGCCGCCGAATTTCTCCGCCTCGCCTTTCCCGACGACAAGGCCTCTGATGAGCTCAACCGGCTCGACGGTGAATTCGTCTACGCCGATTTGAAGGACCCGCTCGGCAAGCCGTATCACTACAACGCGACGATGCTGATGCTTTACTGGGATCTGGTCGAAGAACATCCTTTTTTCACCCCCGAAGACCGCCTGCGGGTGACCAAAAAGTTCTACGGGCAACTCAACAACCGTCGCCGCGAGGGCGACAAGGGGATTTACAAAATTTACGAAATCAAGGAAACCCCGGCGAAACTCCTCGACCGCCACTATCTCTCGGAAGCGATGACGGTCTACGTGCTCGGGCGGTACTTCGACAAATACTACCCCTCGCGCGACGGGCGCGACGCGCTGGCGGTGACCCGGCGGCTTTTTGCCACCCTCGACCGCTATCCTGCAATGACGGTGGGGTCGCTTTTCTGGTACAACACTTTTTTGCTCCCGGCGATTGATTTCGCACTGCTCGACGGCGGCGTCAAGTATGTCGGGTCGCCGGTTTGGGAGCGGTATATCGGGAACTTCGTGCTGCTTGCCGACCGGACCGGCGACGACTGGTCGCAGCAGTATTCGACGATGCGGCTGTTGTACGCGATGGCGTATCTCGCCGACAATCAGGCCCCGGCCGATATCGCCCGCAGCCGCCGCGATTTCAATGCCGACGAATTCCGGCTGGGGCAGTCTTTTTTCCCCGCCGCGCCGTATTCCGACAACGACTTCGCCGACAGCGACGGCAAGTGGAAAAAAGCGTTTTTTGAGGCCAAAGGGATGGAGGACTGGAATCCGCCGTTTGCCAAAGAGCAGGTGGTGGAGTGGCTGAGCTTCCGCCGCGCCGGAGCCGGGGGCCCGGACTTCGCGCTGGTTGACGCCAAGTATGAATCGGGTCGCAATCCCTTTCACAATTTCGCGTTGATCAGTCTTCAGCTCGGCGGGGTGCCGCTCTTGCGCGGCTATCACAATCAGCTCCATTGCTACCGTGACGGGCTGGGGAGTCCAAAAATCAGCCGTTTCACCGAAATCCTTGACTCCGGCCGGGTCGGGGACACCGCCTTTGTCCGCGGCAAACTCGCCGACTTCAACGGCTTCGACTGGGAGCGGCTGATCCTGATCCGGGAAAACCGTTTTCTGCTCGAAATCGACAGCGTCACGGCGCTTGCCGATGCCGGAAGCGCCCAGCTGATCGTCAACTTTGAAGGCGCGGCAGGAAGCAAGTGGAGCAAAACGCAGAACGGTGAATTTCGGCTCGATCCGCCGGGCGGGGCGGCGCCGTGGACGGCGGCTTGTTCACTTCCCTCAACTTC
>JBFWIO010000053.1:0-11712 GCA_050255955.1 Victivallaceae bacterium | reverse complement strand
TGGGGGTCTCAGAAAATCGGAACGCCAGATATTCCATTTTGCCGGTGTCATCTCCCATTCGCAATAAATGGCACACCCGATGTAGTTTCCGCCCGGTTCCGCCGCTTGGATTCCGGCAAGAGAGGACGCGAGATTCTCCACCCGCGGATGATGATAACCGGAATCGGCGTCTTCATAAGCCGGAACTCCGAGGAGAAGTTGGCAATGATAGCCTTCAAGAGCGCTTTGCAGTTCACGCGTCCACTGGCTCATCAGTCGGATGTAGAACTTTTCCAGCTTGATCGTAGTATCATACATCATCTCCGCCATTTGATCGGAACGTTTGGCGACTTCGGCCAGATAGGGCAACTCCCAATGGACATTGGAGTGAGGGTGCCACCGGGTCGGCGGCGGATAGGCGGCCACGCCGAGAATTCGCTTCTTCAAAACTGGTCGCAGTTCGTCAAGCAACGAGAGGAAAGCCGAATTACCGGTCGGCAAAGGTTCAATATTGATCTGGACTCCGGCCAGACGCGGATGCTTTTCCAGCAACTCTTTCACGGAGGCGACAAATCCGCTGCGCCAGCGAGGATTCCCGATCCGGGCGGACTCCTCAAAGACTCCGCCGATCCATGGAATCACGGCGACACCGGCAACTTCCGCCTCATCGAGGAAGCGTTCCACCTGATCGCTGTCGTAAGGAGCAATCGGGCCATGAAACTGCGCCGGACAGAGGTGAGGATATGCGAAGCGAATGTGCTGCGATTTCAATTGCCGCATCAGCTCCGCGATTTTTCCTTTGGATCGGAACTCGTCGAAATTTCGCGAATTACGCAGAAACCACGAATCATCCCCAAGCCAGCCGTGCCCCAACCAGATGGCGTTCTGTTTCCGATCGAATTTTCCCTGCGCATTGACCGTCCCGGGCGACCACAAATGGTAAAGCAATGCCGGGATGCCGAGAGCAATCGCCAGAGTGGTCGCAATCCGCAAAAGGCTTTTTCCCAGCTTTTTTACTACGAGCTGTGTTTTCATCACTTCACCAATTTCGACAGATAGCGCTGGAAAACGGAAGAATTGCTTCCGTGTCGGCAGGCATTCCGATAATTGTCATCGCCAATTTTCTCCTTGGCTTTCAGCACGCCGGTTCCGCTGTTCCATACCGCGCACATCGTATTAAGCAGCCACTCCGGCACTTTCATATCGACCTTATCTTTTGAATTTAATATAGCCGGATCGGCCAAATAATACAATGTTGATTTTTCAAATCCTTTTCCCAATTTATCTTCGGCAATGATAGTTTTAAGTTCATCCAAATTGTTTTTCAAAATTTTCGCGGCGATTTCGACTGATCCATTCGTTGTCTTTAGCTTTTTCTTAATATCATAATCGCGGCCTTCGATCCCCTCCTTGCGCGCGGTTTTCGGGGCGATTTGCGCGAATCCCACTCCACCGCCGCCCACACCGTCGAGCCAGGAACCGTCCGGCCATTTCCAGTCGAGCATTTCATTGGCGCTGATCCCCGCCAGTAATTCCTTGGGGACATTGTACTTTTGAGCGTATTTGTCAATCGCTTCTCCGAAGCGGTTCCTGAAACTGTTGCACCATAGATTTTTATCATCCTCGCTCTGATCCAGCCATTTATCCACGCCCATCGTGCCGAACTCGAAAGTCTTCTGCTTGAGAAAATCGTCCACGGAAACTTCAATATAGTGGCAGCGACAATTAGGATGCAGAGGCAATTCCGGCATCTTGTCGTATTCAGTGAAGATTTCTCCGCCATGCTTCAGGCATGCATCGCAAGTTCCATTTGTGCTTTCGGAAACATACTTGTAGAATCTGGGCTTGATGCTCGTTTCCAATGCCGACATTATTCTCATCATATCCATTTTTGACCGCCTTCCGCTGTTTTTGAGCTTGCAACAACAGAAAGCTGGTCAACCCGGAAAGAAGCTGGCGGACGGATCACGAATGCAAGTGCAACATCTTCAATGCTTAAGGTTTCAAAAATCTTTCATGCGATTTTTTTCATGTAAAATATTATGAATTAATTATTTAAATTTTGTATTGCTGGTGATTTCACCCGGTGCCCCGGGCTCGGGATCAAATTGGCGGCGGTGAAGGCCAGGAGGTTGCAGAGGACGCCGACGACGATGCCGTCGAGCGGGATCGCGGTGCGGAAGAAACGATTCCAGAGGAGCGAACCGGCAAGGCCCGCCAATAGACCGGCGGCGAAGGAGATTTTGCGCACTTTGAGGTCCAGCAATGCCGCCGTCAGCGGCACCAGCACCAATGGCGCCCAGAAGTTGTAGGCGAAAATCAGCACGTCGAGGACATTGGGAATGTACAAGACGAAAACCAATGCCGCCGCCCCGGTCAGGATATTGGCGGTGCGCGCGATTTTGAGCTTGACGGCCTCATCGTTTCGTTTTTTGCTCAATGGCCGGTAGATATCCTGAACCACCGCCACCGAGGCGCAGAGCAAAAAGGAGTCCGCCGAACTCATCACGATGGCCATCACTCCGGCGATAATCAAGCCGCGCACTCCCGGCGGAGCCAGCAATTTCACCATCGCCGGAAACGCGGTATTGGGGTCGATCGTCGGCAAAAGCACGATCGCCACCAGCCCGATCCCCCCGGCGATCAGGAAAAACGGCCCCGACAATAGACCGCTGCCGAAAGTCCCCCAGAAAAGATGCCGCCGGTCGCGGCTGATCAACAGCCGCTGGACATACGGCGGCACCAGCGCTTCGCCGAGGAGAAAGACGAGAAAAAGCGAAATCAGCGCGGTCGCCGGCACCGAATCCGGAAAAATCGCCAGCTTTTCCGGCGGCAGTTTGGCGACTATCGCGCTCCAGCCGCCGGCCTTGACGATCCCCAGCACCAGCACCAGCGGGATCGCCACTGCCAGCAGCGCGAACTGGACGGCATCGGTCCACACCACCGCCCGGATGCCGCCGACGGTGGAATAAAAGAGGATCACCACGCAGCCGAGGAGCGCCCCCCAGATGTAGGGAATCCCGGTCAGGACTTCAAGAATCGCCCCCATCCCGCCGATCTGGGCTCCGAGAATCCCGGCACAGGACAGAAAACTCAGCACCCCGCCGGCTATCCGGCTTGAACGCCCGTATTTGCGTTCGAGGATATCGCCGACCGACATCGCTCCGGCGAAGCGGTGCGCCCGGGGAGCGAGGAAGAGCGAGATCAAAAGTATCTGCAAACTGAAGCCGAGCAGCATGAAGCTGTAGTAAATGCCGTTGGAGTAGACCTTGGCGGCGTTGCCGAGCGAAAAGCCGCCGCCGATGAAGGACGCGCTCAACGTCGCCAGCAGCAGCACCGGTCCGAACCCGGCGTCGGCCACCGCAAATTCGCGGAACGAACGGTTGGAATTGGAAGCGAGAATCCCGAGCGCGACCACTCCGAGCATGTAGACGGCGATGATGATGTAATCGATCACAATAAACTTCCTTTTTCAAATTAAAAACCGGCCCGCCCTTTGCGAGGAGAGGCCGAAACGAACACCGGATCTTCGCATGAAGACCTCCGTCAGGCTCGCCGGAAGCGGAGCCGGCCGGGCAGTTGCGTGCGCCCGGAATCGAGCTATAAGCATGACTCCAGCAAAGTCTGGAGCCGATGATAAAGCAGCAGCCGGACCGGCCGTCCGTACGGCTCCGTCCACAGGAAGACCACCGCGAGATTGACCGCCATGCAGAGCAGCGAAACCAGCCGGAAACCGGTTTTGCGGCTCTTGTGGTGAAGCAGCCGGCGGCAGAGGATTCCCGCCGGCCAGCCGCCGAGAAGCTCCCACAAGTGAATCGTCCGCTCGGAGATCCGCCAGGTCGTCGCCGCCCGTCCGGCGGCGATATGCTTGTCCCTGAAGTAGAGGAACGCGGTCACCGCCCCGGTCGCCGCCGCCGCCGGAATCACCGCCAAAGGCAGCCGGCCGGAAAAAACCAGCACCGGCATCAACACATAAACCCCGATCGCCAGCCCGGCCTGCCAGAGATCGGCAGGCGAATCATTTCCGCTTCCGCTGAGCGGCAGTCCGGCGATTTCGATATCGACAGCGACGTTGCCCCGCGGGGTGTTGTGGATGATGAAAGACACCTCGTCGCCCTCCAGCGGCCGCCGCGACAGATGGACAAACGACCGGATGTGGCACCAGACCCGGACTCCGTTCTCGGCGCGGATGAATCCGTACCCTTTGCCGTCAAGCCACTGCTCCAGAATTCCATTGGCCATTGCCATCCCCCGTTGCCGATTATTCCCGCCGCGCGCCGCCGGCGTCAATGCCGCCGTCACTTCAATATACATCGCCTGCCGCAAACATCAAGCGAAGAATTGCCTCCCCCGACTTCCCGAAAACCCGGGGCCGGAAAACCCGTTTTTTGATCATCTTTTGATCACTTGGCGTTGTTTTTTTTCTGAAATGGACTTTCGGAAATACAATATTGGCGGTAAAGTTGAATCAAAATGAGTATAGCTTCGTCTTAAACCCCGAACCCGAAAGAGATTGCCGATGTTTCGAAAAGTATTGACGCTGTTGTCGGCGCTTGCCGCGCTTTCCCTCTTTGCCGTTGACCACGGCATCCTTGACTTCGAAAATGACCGGATCCTCCAATCCATCAAAAGCAGCGGACAAATCTCGCTCTCCGACCGCCATTACCTCGGCGGCAGCCGTTCGCTGCGCTGGGACTACAAGCCCGGCGACACCCTCGAAATCGCTTTCCCGCCGTGGTATCTCGACAACGCCGGGGCAAGCAAGAAATTCGGCGCCGACGCCCGCACCATCCTGATGCTCAACGTCTACAGCGAAAAAGCCGTTCCCGGCGGCGCACTCCGCGTCGATTTCGGGCGGCAGGGCGAGGCCAAGGCCGACTGCGGATTCAATTTCTTCCTCAATTTCACCGGCTGGCGCCCCGCCTGGGTGGCCTACAGCCGCGATATGGAGGGGCAGCCGCGCGAAGACATGAATCTTATCCGCTTCACCGTCCCCGCCGGGATTCCGGCCGGCACGCTCTACTTTGACAACCTGATCCCCGGCGTGCTTTATTACGAACGCTATCAGGAGCGCGATCTCCAGGCCCCCAACGTCCGCGTCGGGGCGCAGTCGGAGTACAAATCCGATCCGATGGATCTGATGAAGCTCAAGGCCCCCGCCTCCGCCAAGCTCGACGACGCCGATATCGCCGGCTTCCGCCAGGTCGAGAACCGCCTCGCCGGTCTCCTCCTCGGCGAGCGAAAAGACGACAGTCTCGCCGGCGACGAGCTCAAAGCCGAATTCGCCAAGCTCGACAAGCCCTTTGCCGAAACCGGCGTCAAGCGCCATCCCGACGGCCGGGTCACCGGCAGGCCCCTGATGTACGGCATCCTCGGCCGCCAGTACGAATTGGTGCCCGACCGCAAGGAACAGTTGAAGAGTTTCCAGGATCTGCGTTCATACGGCGCACTGATGTACCGGATCGCCCGGCTCTACCGCGCCGCCGCCGACCCGGCGGTCAAACAGGAACTCAAAACGCGGTATCTCGCGATGCTCGATCATCTGCTCGATCAGGGCTACGCCTACGGCAGCTCAATGGGTTCGCGGGCGCTGGTCGGCTACAGTTCGCGCGAACTCTTTTTCTCGTTCCTCCTGATGCGCGACATGCTTCGCGCCGAAAAGCGAAACAACGAGGTTTTCCGCCTCGGCCTCTGGCACTGCGACCTCAATTCCTACCTCGACCCCGAATACTACACGCTCCCCAACGCCGACTACTTCAACATCCTTTCGCGCTCGGCGCTGATTTCGATCCTGATGCTCGACGACACCCCCGAAAAAGCGGGGTATCTTGCCGCTTTCAGCAAATTCTGCTCGCGCAACCTCGGCTGGCAGACACCCGGCTGGATGGGCGGGATCAAGCCGGACGGTTGCGCCTATCACCCCTGGGGGCACTATCCGAGCTACTTTTTCGGCGGCATGAACGGCGGGACGATCATCTTCTACGCTTACGCCGGCAGTCCCTGGGCGCTCTCGCCGGAAGCGGTCGCCAACCTCAAGCGCGCACTCAAGGCGACTTTCATTTACGGCAACCCCACGCTCGCCACTTCGCTGGAGGGCCGGGTGCCTTTCCGCAAGCTTTCGACGGAGGGGATGATAAGCGATTGCTTCCGGCTTTACGGCCTCACCGGGGATCAGGAAATGGCGGCGATCCGCCTCCGGCTTGAGGGCGGCAAAGAGAGTGCCGAGTTCCCCGGTGTCAAACCCGCGCCGTGGCCGCAGGGTCACTGGAGCTTCAACTACGGCGGCTTCGGCATCCACCGCGACGGCGACAAGATGGTCACGCTGAAGGGCTTCAACCGCTATATATGGGGAAGCGAAATCTATCGCTCCAACAACCGCTACGGGCGGTATATGAGTTACGGCGCGATCTCGATACTCGGCCACGGCAACGCCGCCGAGGAGGGCGTCACCGAAAAAGGCTGGGACTGGAACCGCTTCCCCGGCACCACCGCGCGGGTTCTCCCCTGGCCCGAACTCCAGTCGCCGGTGCGCCTGACCGAAATGCGCACGCTCCCCGACAACCGGATCAACGGCAGCAGCAATTTCTTCAACCGGTACGGCATGTTCGGCGCGATCATCACCGAACCCGACAAGCCGCCTTACGACGGCGCTTTCAAGGCGGTCAAATCGGTGTTCGCCTTTGGGCCCCGGCTGATCGCGCTGGGGAGCGACATTACCGCCTCCACGCCGTACCCGGTCGAGACCACTCTCTTCCAGTTCCCCACCCGCGACGGCAAACGGCCCGGTTTCTTCAACTCGGCTAAACCGCTGGTCAAAAAGGAGCTGGAGCTGACCTCCGCCGCGCCCGCCTGGGCCGCCGACTTCAAGGACAACACGTTCTATGTCATCGCCGGCGGCGAAGTCAAATTCCAGCGCCGCAACCAGGAGTCGCCGGATCAGGAGAGCCAGCAGAATCCGAAAATGTCGGTGGACAACTTCAACACCGCGGTAATCGAGCACGGCGTCAAGCCCAAAGACGCCCGCTACGAAGTCCTTATCCGGCTCGACCTCGCTCCCGAAGCCGCCGCCGACTACGCTGAAACACTGAAGACGGCGAAACCCTACACCGTGCTCCGTCAGGATGCCTCGGTTCACGCCGTCCATGACCGCGAGACCGGAGTGACGGGGGCGATCTTCTTTGCGGCGGCGCCCAAGCTCGACTGGGAGTTGCTGCGCGGGGTTGAGAATCCCTGCTACGTGATGTTCCGGCGCGACGGTGACGCCAGGCTTGAATTGAGCTTGAACACCCCCGACCTCGCGGGCTTCGTCCGCAAGGGTTTCACCGACCTTGAGGAAGTGCCCGAAAACGCGGCCGAGGAGGAAGCCGACCGGAGCGTGACGATCCGGCTCGCCGGACTTTGGCAGCTTGCCGAAGCGGTGCCCGGCGTCGAAGCCACCGCCAAAGACGGCGAAACCGCAATCACCGGAAAGTTCCGTCACGGCATCGCGTACCAGCTCGTCCTGAAGAAAAAAGACAACAAATAAGCCAAAATGAAAAAATGACGGGCCCCCCGCAGGCAAGCCCCGCATGGACGATTTGGACGATTTGGACGATTTGGATGGGAGAGGACCGCAGGTCCTGACCGTCCAAGTCGTCTACCGTCCGTATCCCCCCTCCACTCCCCTGTCCCACTCCCCCTGCCCCACTCCCCCCGTCCCCCATGTCCCCCACAACTGACTCCATACGGCAGTGTAGGTGGGGGAGCACTCGTGGCATCGATACTCCCGGGCCCGGCGGGCCGCGGGCCGGTCAAGCGCGGTATCGACGTGCCACGTCCCGCATAAAGCACGGACGTGAGGAAGTCTCTCCGCAAAAAAGCGGAGAGACTTCCGAACCTTTGGAGCAGGGGGTCAAGAGGGGGCGAACCTTTCTTAAAGGTTTGCCCCCCGGCCTCCAAAAAAAGGAATCGGCGGCAAAGCCGCCAGGGGTGCAGGGACATTGTTCCTGCCGGGGGGTAGCAGGGGGCGAGGAGCCCCCGGACCGTTTTATTGTTTCCCTCGGGTAAAGGTAAAGGTGATGGTGCCGTCGGTGGCGGGCCGGGTCCATTTGAAGCTGAGGCGGTGGGCGGGGGTGGGGGAGCTTGAGCTGCGGGCTTTGAGGGGGGTGATGGCTGGGGTGACGGGGGCGGAGGAGTTTACGGTCAGGATGACGGTGTCGGGATGGGTGCCGATTTGCCAGTGGAGGTCGTCGATTTTGGTAAAGGTTTCGTAGCTGACGAGGGCGGATTCGAAATCTTGGGGGGAGGAGAATTTGAAGTGGTCGGTGACGGTGAGAGACGGGGTGGTGCGGTTGAAGTTGAAGGTGCGGTGGAGGGTTTCGAGTTCGGGGACTTGGTAGGCGTTTTTGAGGTCGAGTTTGAGGGTGTCGGAGTCTGCTTTGAAGTCGGCGGCGAGGACTTGGGCGTGGAATTTTGGGCCGGGCCTCTGGAGTTTGTTGGCGACGACGGGGACGCTGTGGCCAAAGGAGTTGAGGAGGTCGCTTTGGTAGCGGTTGGTGCTGAAGGTATCCATGGTATAGACTTCGGCGCCGGGGTCGCAGTTGATCAGGGTTTTGCCGGAGAAGAGGACGAAGCTGCCGAGGTCGTTGTGGTTGTGGAGTTCGTTGTTGTTGCCGCCTTTGGCGCTGAAGCTGAAATCGGGGGAGCGGGAGATCAGCACCTGGGAGAGCTCGAACCAGTCGCGGAACGCGGCGGGGGCGGTGCCGGGCTTGGGGGTGCCGTTGTCGCCGAGGAGGGTGATGGCGCGGACGCACTGGGGGAGGAAGTCGTTGATCCAATAGGGATTGCGGAGGCTCTGGCAGCCGAAGAAGCGGGCGGCGGCGATTTCGTTGTAGGGTTTGACGCCATTGGTGAGCGAGCAGTCGGCGTAGGCGGGAAAGCGGCGGCCGTGGAGCTCGAAGCGGTCGATGAACTTGGCGGCGCGGTGGGCTTCGGGGGTGTTGAAGAGGTCGATTTTGCCGCCGGTCCAGCTGTAGAGGGTGTCGGCGAGGAGCATGTAGTGGCCGAAGCCGTAGTTCCAGTAGCCGACGCCTTCGGAGCAGTAGCCGTCTTCGGCGAAGCTTTTGAGGTAACTTGTCGCAGAGAAAATGGCTCCGGCGATGATCGGGGCGTTGTATTCTGGGGAGTTCCCCATGCAGGCGGCGCTGTAGGCGATGTTGGCGCTGCAGACGGCGCCCCAGTTGTTGAGGGCGAGGATCCAGCTGAAGCCGTTGCCGATGCGGCCGCTCAGAATCGTGTTGCGGAAGGGGTCGAGGACGCGTTTTTTGACGGTTTGGTCGAGTTGGGCGTCGAGCCCGGGGGTGAGGAGGCCGGGGAGGAGGCGTTTGACGGTCATCAGCATGGCGGCGCGGCCGGTGGAGCCGAGGTCAACGGTGACGGCGCGGTTCTCGATATTGAGTTTGCCGCGGTCGGAGAGCGGGAGCACCCAGGTTGGTTCGTCGAGGATGGCGCGGGTCCATTCGGCGATTTTGGCGCGGAAGCGGCCTTGGTTTTCGAGGCATTCGGCGAGGACGAGACAGGTCAGCATTTCGCCGCGGCGGTGAAAGCTCTCGCGGTAGGCGGCCATGCCTTTGTCGTAAGCGGCGAAATAGAGCGCTTTGTCGATCACCGGGAAGGGGTCTTTGAGATATGCTTCGGCGCGGGCGATGATTTCGGCCTTGCGCTCGACGGCTTTTGCCGCCTGATCCCAGAAAACGCGGTCGGTGCACGGCGGGGCAGGGGAGAAGGGGGCGGCGGGGAGTTTGACGGCGAGCGCGGCGAGTTCGTCTTTGCCGGGAACCGGGAAATCGTTGCCGTAATCGGGGACGAAGTCGCGGCCGGCCTGATATGCTTCGGGTTCGACTTCGGCGAGGTCAAAGGCGCTCAATTCGAGTTTTCCCATCGGGAGGAGAAAGGAGCGCACGGTGATCCGCACTTTGGCGGCGTTTGGCGGTGCCTGGGCGGCGAGTTGGAGGTCGCGTTCGCCGCGGGTGTCAAAGGGGAGCGAAAAGGAGATCTTTTCGCCGCACGCTTTGCCGCCGGCGTCGGAGAATTCGAGTGCGACGCCGCCGAGCGCGGCGCGGTTGGTGGCGGAAAAGGCCGAGGCTTTGAATTTGAGGAGGTAATACGCCTCCGGCCTGACCGCGATGCCGGTGCTCGCGGCGTAGCTTGCGCCTTCCGGCGAGGTGTCTTCGACGACGAGTTTGCCGCCGGTGATCCGGGCCATGCCGTCCTTGCCGAATTTCCAGTTTTCGAGCGGAATTTCCGCGGCGGCGGCGGCGACGGCGGCGCACAACACGAGAGCCGGAAGCCGTCTCATCTCAGTTCCGGTCCCACAAATTGAGGTCGCTGTCGGTGCTTGCGGCGTAGCCGTTGGCGAAGCGCCCGAGATAAGGATTGGTGACCGGATCGGTGCTGCGCTCGGTGCTGACGTGGCCGCCGACCCAAAGCACGTTGAAGGCGCTGTTGTGGCGCGAGTGCAAATATCCGTCGTTGGCGGCGAAACCGCCGGAGGGCTTGTAAGATTGCAAATTGGCGTAACCGTTGTCGAGGGTGCCGTCCTTGGTGTCGGCGCCGAGCACGGTAAGCGACGGGCGGCGGATCTGCTGGACCTTGGCCGGGATTTTGGCCAGTGTCGCGTTGACTCCGTTGCCGCCGGTGACGAAGCGGTAGTTGGTGCCGTAGCCGACCCGCAGCAGCGCGGTGGCGGCGAGGTCGGGCTTGAACGCGTTGAACTCAAGCCCCTGCGGGGTGGTGGTATTGGGGGTCACCATCGACGGGCAGAGGTAGTTGGAGCCGGACATCAGCCGCTGACTGACCAGCAGCCCCGGCAACAGATAGTTGGAACCCTCCTGCTTGTAGGGCGGAAAGTAGTCGTTGAAGTTGGTGGTGTACATCGTCAGCCCCATGCCGAATTGCTTGAGGTTGTTGACGCACTTGATGCTTTTGGCGTTTTCGCGCGCTTTGTTGAGCGCCGGCAGCAGCATCCCGGCCAGAATGGCGATGATGGCGATCACCACCAAAAGTTCGATCAGCGTGAAGATTCTTTTTTGCATCATGGCTCTCCTGTAATTGCACCAATTGTATACTATGTGCATCACTAATTATAGCACAGAAAATGTAAAAACCAAACTTGTATCGGAAAAAAAAGGGAAAAAAATACATTGCGGCGGGGTTATGGCGCGGATGGAAACTGATAAGAATCAACGTGAACTGTAAAATGCCCCGAGGTAAATCCGGCGCGGCAACCCGCCGGGACTCTGGAGACGGCGGAGGCACTCGTTCATCGCCACGCGGCCGGCTTCGACCCAGTCGGTGGAGATGGTGTCAACCTGCTGGTAGGCGGGAACCAGAATCGACTTGCCGTCGATGCTGAGCACCGGGAAATCATCCTGGAGCAGCTTTCCGGAACCGGCGCGGTAGGCGAGCGTCAGCCGTTCGCAGTAGGTGCCGCCGCAGAAGAGGATGCCGGTAGCGGTGCCAGGGGTCAGCGCCGGGAGCGCGTCGCAGCCGTAAACCCGTTCATAGTGGTAGCGGAGCACGCCGTGGGGGGCCCAGAGCGCGGCAAAGAGATCGCGGCGGACGAAGTGGGCCGGGAATTGCTCCATGCAGACGACCACCTCGCGCACCTCTTTGTTGCGGAAATAATCGACCGCCAGCTCGGCGATCCGCCACGGGTCGATGGTGATCGGCGACACCCGGCCGTCGTAGTCGCGG
>JBFWIO010000052.1:0-11993 GCA_050255955.1 Victivallaceae bacterium | reverse complement strand
GAACACCCCTGGTCGCTCGCTCTTTAGCGAGCGAAGCTACGCGAAGCGCTCCCCCCTACGCGGGCGGAGCCCGCTCCACTCTGCGGGAGCGAGGTCGGCAGACGCGTCACGAAGTGACCGGCGAACGACATCGAGCGAAGCAGGCCGGGGTGGATACCGGGAGAAGGTGTCGCACGGAGGCACGGAGGCCGACCGTCGGCCTCGGGATAGCGAGCCGGTCGCTGACGCTCTCTCGGCTCGGGGGGATTTTGGGATAGCGTATCGAGGGCGGGCGCTGGCGCGGCCGGTCGCTCCGACACCTGCGGCGTCGGAGCTCGGGCCGGGCTCAGCGGCGGAACTTTGTTCCGCCTTTCTGAGCTGGGGCTTCGCCCGGGGCGGGGGAGGTGAGGCGCTGCCTCACACTCCGCAAGAGGGCTGCGCGCCCTCTTGACTCTGCGCAAGGGCGCGGCCCTTGACCGGGGTACCGGCGCTTTGGCACGCGGGGCCTTGACCGGAGGAACGTTGGACTTTGCCCTTGGCCACCCGCGACAACGGAGCGGTGAGAGTCAAAGGCGCAGTGCGCCCGCCCGGAGCGGGGGAGGTGAGGCGCTGCCTCACACTCCGCAAGAGGGCTCCGCGCCCTCTTGACTCTGCGCAAGGGCGCGGCCCTTGACCGGGGTACCGGCGCTTTGGCACGCTTTGGCGTTACTTCACCCGCACCGGGACAAAGGAGATGATCGAGTTCCAGCTGTTGACACTGTTGCCGTTGCCGGTAAACCGAATCTCACGCACCTCCTGCGCCGGGAACTTGTACAACTCCAAATCCCGCGTCTTGAAGCTCTCGCCGTCATGAACCGTCTTCCAGCCCCGGCCGTCCGACACCTCCAGCTTGAACTTCGCCAAACGCGAATTCCCCTGCGACCAGCGAATCCCAATCGCATCCAGCTTCACCGGATCAGCAAACGCCACCGAAAATACCCGGTTTTCGCCATTCGCCGCCCAATACTGCGACTTGCCTTCGTAGTCATTAACCACCTGCTCCCATTCCGTTTCGGTAAACGCACAGTTGCTGTCAACCCACAAAACGTCACTCGGCGTCTTGCGCGGGAAAAAGAATGCACTCCGGGTCTCTATATCCGCCGCCGCCAAGGCATTGCCAATCCCCGCCAGCACATAAACCGGCACCAGCCAGACCCCCTTGTCAAGCCGCGCCGGAGCCCGCATCGTCATCGGAGCGCCGTCGTAAACAAAAGCAGCCTCATCCGCCTTGAATTGCACGCTGTGTTTGCCAAACGTTACCTTGAGCGTCTTGTCCGCCGCTTCGGCTTTGCCGCCCAGCAGCGTCACGACTTCGACCGCCGGCGCCAGAAGCTCCTTGCCCTCGACCCGGTTCTCCACCGTGTCGATGCGCTTGCCCGCCACCTCGCTCTTGCCAAGCGAAAGATTGACCGTCTCCGGCACCGCCGGTGCGCCGGGAGAAACCATATAACGTCCGGCCGGAAGCTCCAGCCACGCGGTGTTTTTGCCGGCTTCGACCGCCAACACCACCGCCGTCGCACCACCCTTGACCGTCCACACGCCCGGCGCGAGGTCGGCGAGCAGCACCTGGGTCGAGGGCTTGGCGCTCCCGACTTCAAACTCGAACGCCTTGGCGGTGAACTTGGCGGAAGTCCCCAGCACCACCAGCCGGTCGGCGAGGGATAACACCACATTTTCGGCATTTTCCACCATCTTGACCGGAAGCGGCTTCACCTCTTCGCCGGAAATTTGCATCGCCGCGAGGAAGAGATCGGTGTCGCGCGCCGCCTTTGGCGAAACCATGGTCCGGAAGCCGTTGGCCTGGGTCGCGCCGGATACCGGCGGCGTGAGCTTCTGGCCGAAGAACTCATGGAGATCCTTGGCCCCGCCGCGGGTGGTCACTTCGGCATCCCGGGGCAGCAGCATTGAAACCGCAAGTTTCCCCGGCATCAAAGAGCGCTTGGCAAGCACTTCAAGGTTCGCGCCCTCAATCACCGGTTTATTGAACGTGTTGAGCAGAAAATACTTCTTGAATTCAGGCTTCGACGTGGTCACCCGGTCGAGCACGATCAGCGCCGCCGGGGTCGCCGCGTTGTCAAGATTGAGGAAGCAGAAAGTCCGCGTGTAATACGAGATTTTGTCGGTATAAGCCGCCTTGAGGTCGGACTTTAGATAAGTGTAGTACGGCCGGACCTGATCCGGGCCGAAGTCGGCGCTGAGGGTCGAGCCGTAGTTGAAGTAGTTGTCGCTCTTCAACATTTCGGCATTGACCGGATGGCGCTGGATGAAACGCTGGCCGCCGTCGTTGGTCTTGCCGTGTTCGATCTTCTCCGCGGGGTCGTAGACCAGCAACGTGTTGTGGGCGATCGAGCGCTTGTTGAAACCGAGATCGTAGGGGGTCCCGTAGAACCCGTACATGCCGAGATCGGTGGCGAGGTCGCCGCGGTAGAAAATCTGGAAGCTCCCCGCATCGGCGTGCTGATGGTTGCCGAAGTGCTTGCAGCCGCCCTTCATCTCGACCAGCACGTCGGAGCTGTTGGGCCCGATGTTCCAGCCGGTGCGGGCGACCATCGCGGGCAGAACGCCCTTGAAATAGTGGGTCAGCGGGAGTTCGGCGATCCGGTTCTCGGCCTTGAGTCCGGGATCGTTGAGGAGGAGGAAAAGCAACGGGTCGCCGACTGAGCCGCCCTCTTTTTCAAATTCAGCCTTGAGCAGGGGATCGCCGGAATAGGTGTAGCAGAGGAACGAGGTCAGAGGCGACTGCCAGTACCCGCTGTGTTTGCTGCCGTCGCCGTCGAGCAGGATCGAGCCGTCGGGAGCGCGCAAATACGCCCAGTAGTAGCCGATCGTCTTGATGGACGCGTCAAAGACCTCTTTGCCGCACATCCGCCGCAAGAGCCATGCCGCGTGCATTTCGGCGGCAAAGCGGAAAGACGCGTAGCCGACTCCCTGATTGTGGCGGTTCGACAAATATTCGATGGCGCGCATCGGCACCAGTTCTTCGAGCATGCGGTAGGCGCAGTACTGATAAGGAATGTTGTTATCGCCGTAGAGTGCGATGCCGACCGAGAGCAGATCGCGGTTGACCTGATATTCGTTTCCGTGGCCGTTGACCACGCTCTGGAGGAATGGCGGCCAGCCGATTTCCATGTCTTCGGCGAGGGTCATCAGTTTTTTGGCAAAGAGCTGGCGTTCCTCGACGGTCATGAGATCGTAGCACCAGTCATAGACCAGAGCTCCGGCGTAGAGGGCGCTCCCGAGTTCGCGGGTGATGTCGAGCATGTTGCCGAACTCGACCGCGCCGAGGTAGTCGCCCATCAGTTTGACCGCCTGCTGCCCCATTGCCTTGTCGCCTTTCATCAGATAGACGAAGGCCTTGTAAGTGGCTGCTTTCTGCAAGGCGTTGTTGTATTCCGCGGCGGCGTTTTTGGGCGCAGTGTAGGCAAAGGGTTTGGCGGCCTCTTTTTCGACTTCGGCCCATGCGGCGGCGTTTTCGCCTTTGGTGAGATTGGCGCGGACTTTCTCAATTGAGGCACGCGTAACCCAGAGCCGGGGGTGTTCGGCGGGCGGGACCAGTTTCGGCTGATACTCCTGGACTGCCTTTGGCACTGCCGGAGGGATGTAGGGCCGGACGTCGAGGCGGTCGAGGGCGACGCCCTCGGGAAGCCAGACTTTGATTTCGTGTTCGCCGGCCGCAAAGTTATATTTTTCGAGGTTGAGGGCACAAAGGTCCTGGTCGCGCCACGGCTCGACCAGTACGCGGTTGCGGGCAAAGTCGCCGTCAACGGCGATCATGATCCGGAGCGAATCGTATTTGTTGCCGGCTTTTTTCATGGCTTCGCGGGCTTTGCCGGAGGTATCGGCGGCGCCGGTGACCCAGTAGCGGCCGGGTTCGGCGATGTTGAATTTGAAGGTGAGGTCGGCGTTGCCGGTGGCTTCGTTCTGGCGGGATTTGGCGTCACTTTTGAGCATGGCGCCGGCTTTGTTGGAGAAGCGGGGGCGTTCGACCACCTCCATCCGGGCCGGATTGAATCCGGCTTTTTCGGCTTCGAGCCGTTGGGCGGCGGGGGCGGCGGCCAGGGTGGTGGCGGCGAGCCCTGACAGCGCGATGCGGAGAAGTTGCTTTTTCATCGTTTTCTTTCCCAGTTGAACTTCCGGTTATTTCGCCGCCGGCGAGCCGGCGGGGTGCGTATGTATGTCAGCGTGCCAAAGCGCCGGTACCCCGGTCAAGGGCAGTGCCCCTGCGTGCCAAAGCGCCGGTACCCCGGTCAAGGGCCGCGCCCTTGCGCAGAGTCAAGAGGGCGCGGAGCCCTCTTGTGGAGTGTGAGGTGAAACCTCACCGTTCCCACTCCGGGCGAAGCCCCAGCACAGAAAGGCGGAACGCAGTTCCGCCGCTGAGCCCGGCCCGAGCTCCGACGCCGCAGGTGTCGGAGCGACCGGCCGCGCCAACGCCCGCCCCCGATACCCTATCCCAAACTCCCCCCGAGCCGAGAGAGCGTCAGCGACCGGCTCGCTATCCCGAGGCCGACGGTCGGCCTCCGTGCCTCCGTGCGAAACCTTCTCCCGGTATCCACCCCGGACTGCTTCGCTCGATGTCGTTCGCCGGTCACTTCGTGACGCGTCTGCCGACCTCGCTCCCGCAGAGTGGAGCGGGCTCCGCCCGCGTAGGGGGGAGCGCTTCGCTTAGCTTCGCTCGCTATAGAGCGAGCGACCAGGGGTGTTCGCCCCCTGGACGGCGCCCCCGTACGACGGGGGGCGGGATTGGCGCTTCGCGCTTTTTTTCTTTTTTTTGAGCCTGCGGCGCTTTTTTCTTTTTTTTATTTTTTTCAGCGCAGGCCCACGGCCTCGCGCACTTTGGTCATCGTCTTCTCAGCCTCGACCCGCGCCCGCTTCGCCGCCTCATGCAGAATCTCCCGCACCTGCTCCGGCTTCGCCGCCAACTCCGCCCGGCGCTCCCGCATCGGCCCAAAATACGTCCACAATTTCTCAAATAACGCCTGCTTGGCATGCCCATACCCATAGTTGCCACGCCGGTAATTCCCCTCCATCTCCGCAACTTCCTCCGGCGTCGCCACCAACTTGTACAACGCCACCACATTACACTTCGACGGATCCTTGGACGCCTCCATCGGCGTCGAGTCAGTCACCACACTCATCACAATCTTGCGGATCGCCTTCTCCCCCCCGAAAATCGGAATCGTATTGCCGTAACTCTTGCTCATCTTCTGACCGTCAATCCCCGGCACAATCGCCACATCCTCCGGAATCAACCCCTCCGGTATCCGGAAAATCTCGCCGAACTGATTGTTGAACCGAATCGCAATATCACGGGTAATCTCCAAATGCTGCTTCTGATCCTTGCCCACCGGCACAAGTTCGCTCTGATACAAAAGGATATCCGCCGCCATCAGCACCGGATAGGTGAAAAGACCGGCATTCGGGACAAAACCCTTGGCCACTTTGTCCTTGTAACTGTGAGCGCGTTCGAGAAAGCCGACCGAGGTGAAGGTGTTGAGAATCCACATCAATTCGGTCACTTGCGGCACGTCGGACTGGCGGAAAAAGACGGTTTTTTCGACATCGAGGCCGCAGGCGAGGAAGTCGAGCGCGAGTTCGAAGACGTTGGCGCGCAAGGCCGCCGGTTCGGGGGACGTGGTCAGTGCGTGATAGTCGGCGATAAAAAGAAACGGGTCGCCTTTTTTCTGGAGCTCGACCGCCTGGCGGATGGCTCCGAAGTAGTTGCCGATATGCGGCGTGCCCGAGGGCTGGATTCCGGTTAGAATTCGCATGGTTGTATCTTCCTGTTATTAAGTATCCCCGCGTGCCAAAGCGCCCCGCGTGCCAAAGCGCCCCGCGTGCCAAAGCGCCGGTACCCCGGTCAAGGGCCGCGCCCTTGCGCAGAGTCAAGAGGGCGCGGAGCCCTCTTGCGGAGTGTGAGGCAGCGCCTCGCCTCCCCCGCTCCGGGCGAAGCCCCAGCTCAAAGAGGCGGAACAAAGTTCCGCCGCTGAGCCCGGCCCGAGCTCCGACGCCGCAGGTGTCGGAGCGACCGGCCGCGCCAGCGCCCATACCCGGCTCGATAATCCGTCGGACGGACTGCTTCGCTCGGTGTCGTTCGCCGGTCACTTCGTGACGCGGTTGCCGACCTCGCTCCCGCAGTGTGGCGTCGGCTCCGCCGACATTGGGGGGAGCGCTTCGCTTAGCTTCGCTCGCGTGGATCGCGAGCGACCAGGGGTGTTCGCCCCCTGGACTGCGACCCCGTACGACGGGGGGCGGGATTAGCGCTTCGCGCTTTTTTTATTTTTTTTTAGCCTGCGGCGCTTTTTTTATTTTTTTTTATTTTTTTTTAAATCAACTCGGTGACGCGGGCTCCGTCGCCAATCGCACAGCGGATCACCTCCGGCTCCACCTTGAACTTCAACTTGTACGCCGCCGCCACCCGCTTGCCATACTCCTCCGCCACACCCTCCTCCACCAAGTGTATCGAAATCCCGCCAAATCCCCCCCCGGATAACCGACTCCCCAAACAACCCGGCACCGACTTCGACAACTCCACCAAATAATCCAACTCCGCCGTGCTGTTCTCAAAATTCACCCGGCTCGATTCATGCGACTCCCACAACAATCCCCCAAACCCCGCCACATCCCCCGCATCCAAATACGCCGTCGCACGCTTCACCCGGTCACACTCCCCCACCACATGCGCCGCCCGGCGATACTCCCGCAAATCCAATTCCGGCTTCGCCGCATCCAACTGCGCCACCGAAACATCCCGCAACGTCATCACCCCGGGATATATCTTCGCCAGCTTCGCCGCCGCACTCTCACAGTCGTGACGCCGCACATTATACTCCGAATCCACCAGATTGTGCTTCACCATCGAGTTGATCACCACAATCGCATACCCCGCCGGCAACATCACGTTGCGCAACACCTCCACCGTCCGGAAATCAGACAGAATCAACGAATTCGCCCGCCCGAATATCGAACTGAACTGATCCAGCAACCCCGTCTTCAACCCGAGATAAAAATTCTCCACCCCCTGCCCCACCCGCGCCCAGTCCGCCGGCGGCATCTCAATGTCAAACGCCTTGCCGAAAGCAAACCCGAACGCCGTCTCCAGCGCCGCCGAACTCGACATCCCCGCCGACAACGGCACCGTCGAGTAAACCGCCGCATCAAAGCCGCCGATCGTCCGTCCCCGCTTCTTCAACTCGACAATCACCCCCTTGACGTAATTCGCCCAGTCACGCTTGATCGGCTCGTCCACGTGGTCAAGGTCAAAAGTCCGCTCGCTGCCGTCCCGGAAATCCTTCAAACGGCACACCCGCCCCGGAACCGGCGCCAGCAGCACCGTCGTATCCTGACTCACAGCACAACTCAGCACAAAACCCTGATTGTAGTCCGTGTGGTTGCCCAGAATCTCCAGTCGTCCCGGCGCCCGCGCCACAATCGCCGCCGGCCGCCCGAAATGGGCCTTGAACCGCTCCCGCAAATTGCTCATCTCATACTCCCCTGGTTTATATGAAACAAATTCTTGAAATACACTGGTCGAAACTCTCACGGCCACTCAAAATATCGATCTCAATCCGCAAAAAGTACATGGGAACATCCCGCCGGTCAAGCTTCGGTATCCGCACCGCGTCCTTTTCGGTGGTGACAATGAAATCCGCCTCCACCTCCTTGGCCACGTTGACGAAGTCGATGATCTCCTGCTCGGTGTAGCGGTGATGGTCGGCGTACTGCTCGCGCGCCACAATCGTCGCCCCCAGCGACTCGATGAAACGCTCAAAACCCGCCGGACTGGCGATCCCCGACAACGCCGCCACCTTCGCCCCCTTGAGCTTCGTCAACGGTTCGCGACGCCCCCGTTCGTGAACCATTTCGAGGTGCTTCGGACGGTGGGTGCACTCAATGATCTCCGCCCGGTGATTGTGGCTGCGGAGAAACGCCTTCAAGTGCCGCAGCTTGGGGTGCCCGTCGGATTTGGAGAGAAAAATATAGTCCGCCCGCCGGATGTTCTTGATCGGCTCGCGCAAAATCCCGCGCGGCAGCATGTGCCCGTTGCCAAAAGGATCAGTCGAATCCACCAGCACAATGTTGATGTGCGGTTTCAGCATCAGATACTGAAAGCCGTCGTCGAGAATCAATACGTCGGTCCCGAAATGCTCGATCGCATACAGTCCCGACTTGACCCGGTCTTTGTCAACAATCACCGCCACATCCTTGAGATTCGACGCCAGCATGTAGGGTTCGTCGCCCGCATACGCGGAGTCGAGCAGCAGATTGCGCCCGTCCGACACCACCTTTGGCGGGATTTCGATCTTCTGCTGGTCAAACATGTGCTTGAGCTTGTCCCAGGTCGAGCGCTTCTTGCTGCGGTAGCCGCGGCTCAAAATCGCCACCCGGCGACCCTTGGCGCTCAAGGTTTTGGCGAAAACCTCCACCACCGGGGTTTTGCCGGTGCCGCCGCAGCTGACGTTGCCGATGCTGACCACCAGGCAGCCCAGCGCGTGATTGCGGATCACCCGCTTGTCATACAGCCAGATCCGGAACTGGGTGATCATCCGGTAAAAACGCGAGGCGATAAACAAAATCACGATCAGCGCCCGGTCCCGCAGTTTCCGGCGTTTGCCCTGCATCAGATCGAGAAAATACTGCTCGCAATTTTCAAATTTGAATGATAATTTCATTTGCCGGTGATTATTTTTGCAAATTGAGCGGCGGCTGCTGGCGACCGCGCACCACCGCGCTGGGGTCTTCGTTGAGCATGTCAAGCAATTCGCGCGCCGAATCCAGCGTTTCGTTGAGCTTCTGCATGGTAATCTCAAGTTCACGGCGGCGGGCGGTCAGCATCTCGGCGGCATTGCCGACGTTCTCGGTGGTGCGGCGGAAAACCGCGGTGCTCTCGGCCAGCCGCGCCTTTTCCAGTTCCGCGCTCACCTGATCGGCGACCTTGCGCATTGAGCTCAGCGCGGCATCGATCAGCTCGGTGGTTTCACGCAGTTTCTTCTCCGACAGCACCTGATTCATCGATTCGCTGGTCCGGTCGAGGTTGATCGCCATGCTCCTCAAGTGCGAAATCGCGTCCTTGAGATCCGGCGCCGCCATATAACGGTTGAGCTCCGCAAGATTGGCCAGCAGCGAGTCGGAAATCTCCTCAAAACGGATCTTGGAAATCCGCTCAAGCGCGGTATTGAGCGACTTCATGATGTCTTTGAACGCCGACGGCGCCGACGGCACCACCAGCGTATTGGCGCCCGACACCGGCTGCAGCGCATCGCTCTGCCACGGCCCCGGCGGCGCGTAGTAATCGAGGTCGATATAACGCAATCCGGTGATCCCGGCGTATTCAAGGCGGCTTCGCAGCCCTTCGGAAATTTCCTTTTCCAGAAATTCCCGGAATTCGTACTGGTTGCGGTAGGGACGCATGTTGTCCTTGGCGTTGCTGAATGCCTTGAGCTCGACGTACATATCGACCCGGATCAGTTTATCCTCGACCCGGATCGAGATTTCCCGGACGTCGCCGATGGTCACACCCTTGTACTTGACCGGAGAACCCACCGCCAGCCCCTGGACAGATTCGCCGAAGAGCGACACCAGATGCGCCTTGCGCACAAAAAGATTTGACAAACCGAAGAAAAACAGCATCGCGCCCAGCAAGGCGAGCGCCCCGATCACAAAAAGCCCCTGCAGAAAATGCTGCGATTTGCCCATATTGACACCTGTTTTGCGCCAGCTCCCGGCCGATATCCGGGCGGCGGCTGGTTGATTGATCTATTTCTTCAAGCCGTCCCGGGTCAGAAATTCGCGGACCCAGATGTTGTCGGAGTGATCCCGGAGCTCCCGCGGATCGCCCTCGGCCACGATCGAGCGGGTCTTTTTGTCAAGCATGATCACCCGGTCGGCGATGGTGAAAACACTGTCAAGCTCGTGGGTCACCACCACAATAGTGGTCCCCTGCTGCTTGCGGATGCGCAAAATCAGCCGGTCTAGGTCCGCCGAAGTGATCGGGTCGAGCCCCGCCGAGGGTTCGTCGAAAAACAGCAGCGCAGGGTCAAGCGCCATCGCCCGGGCCAGCCCGGCGCGCTTGCGCATCCCCCCCGACAGCGCCGACGGCATGTAGTCGCCGAAGCCGGAAAGGTCCACCAGCGCAAGCTTGGCCTCCGCCACTTCGCGGATTTTGTCCGGCGCCAAGTCGGTGTACTCCTCAAGCACCATCGCGATATTCTCAAGCACCGTCATCGAGCCGAAAAGCGCCCCGCCCTGATAAGTCACCCCGAAGCGCCGCATCAGCTTGCGCTGATCCGCCTCGCTCGCGTTGACCATGCTCTCACCGAAAATTTTGACGTCGCCGGTCTTTGGCACATACAGCCCGATCATGTGCTTGAGCAACGTGCTCTTGCCGCACCCGGAGCCGCCCATGATGCCGAAAACCTCACCGCGGCCGACCGCAAAATTGAGGTTCTCCAGCACGATGTTGTCGTCGTAGCCGACGGTGAGATCCGTCACTTCGATGATGTTTTCCATGTGATCAGTACCCGAATAAAGAGTAAAGTACGGTGATCACCATGTCGGCGATCACCACCAGCAGAATCGAACTCACCACCGCGTCGGTCGCGGCGCGGCCGACCCCGAGCGCATTGTCCTCGGCCTCAAACCCCCGCCGGCAGCCGGCAAGCGTGATCAAAGTGCCGAAAACGAAACTCTTGAGCAACCCGAGAACCAGGGTGATCGGCTTGAGCACCTCGATCGTCCGGTTCCAGTAAGCCGCCGCCGGAATGTCGGCGTAAGTCACCCCCACGAGCATCCCGCCGAAGAGCCCCGCCGCATCGCCGAAAATGGTCAGAAGAGGCATCGCCACCAACATCGCAAAAAGTTTCGGCACCACCAGAAACCGCACCGGGCTGAGGCCCATCGTTTCCAGTGCGCTGATCTCCTCGTTGACTTTCATCGTGCCGATTTCGGCGGCAAAGGCCGAGCCCGCCCGGCCGGTGGCGATCATCGCCACCATCAGCGGCCCGAGCTCTTTCAAAATCGAGAAGCCGACCAGGTCGGCGATGAATATTTCGGTGCCGAATTTACGCATTTGAATCTGCGCCTGAATGCCCAGCACCACGCCCATCAGCCAGCAGATCAGCAGCACAATCCCGAGCGACTGCCGTCCGCAGAGTTCAAAGTAATAAAAGAGTTCCCGCCGCCGGATCTTGCGGAAATGGGCGAGTTCGTGCATCAGCTCGAAGCCGACCACGCCGACAAAAGCGACGCCGCCGCGCCAGCGGTTGACCCGCTGACCGATCTGCTCCATCAACTCCCGACTGACCTGATCGACCGGCATCTGCGACTCCTCACGTCAAAAGGGGCGGCTGTCGCGCACCCGCTGTTGTTTGACTTTCGGCTCTTCGAGATAAAGCGAATACCACGCGTCACCGAGCGCGGCATTGGAATACTGTTTGACCTTGCCGTTGGCCAGCGCCTCCCAGTTGGCGGCGATGACCGGGCTGTCGGTCTTTTTCCTGGCTTCGATCAAGGTCTGCAATGCGCCCTCGGCGTTGTCGCGCTTGAGCTGGACAAAGCTGTAGAGCGAAGCCAGCAAAGCAAGATCGTCGCCCTTGAACTTCTTCGCTTTTTTGCGGTAAAAGGCATCGAGTTTGGGATCGTCCTTTTTGTACATCCGGACCATCTTTACCGCCAGCGAGCGGACGTCGAAAAACATCGATTGCGGAATCAGTTCATCAACCTTGTCGAACTCCCTGATCTGGTAATAAAGCAACATCCGCATCGTATTGATCTGCTTCTTGAGCAGAAGATTCCATTTGTAAAAGGCCTCCGCTTCGGAGGTGATCGCGATCGCTTCGCGGATGCTCTCAAGCTGATCCTTTTCCAGCATCTGTTGGGCGACTTTGAGGTTGCCGCCGGGGCGCTGCTGGAACATCTGGATTTTGCGGTTGTCCTTGCGCTGGAGCTCCTCCATCACGTTCTGGATTGTGGCATTGACG
>JBFWIO010000051.1:0-12025 GCA_050255955.1 Victivallaceae bacterium | reverse complement strand
CCGCCGGGCGACGAACCGTCGATCAGGGTCGAGTTCGCGGTATATTCCGCCACCAGAATTTCCGTACCGGGAGCGACCGCCTGGCTGATCTTCATCAGCTTGACGCTGGCGTCCTGTCCGGCGTTGGTGCCGGGCGCGTACTTGTAGCGGGGGATAAAGATCGCGTTGGCGGTGTAGGCGGTCAGCCGGGCCTGCGAGTCAGCACCCTTCTTGGTCGGGAAGAACCCGCCTTTGTCGCCTTTGGCCGCGTCGTTGACCACCATGCTCGGACATTCGAACGCTTTGTCGGCAAACCAGGAATTGGTCGAATCGATCGCGGTCGAACGATTGGAAACGATGGCGCTCCAGTGGGCATACCCGTTGCCGCTCGAAGAACCGTTCTTGTAGTAGTAGCTGGTGGGCATGAAGTCGTCGCTGCCGGACGAATACATCAACAGCATCACGCCCTGCTGTTTGAGGTTGCTGAGACAGTTGATGCCTTGGGCGGTATTGCGCGCCTTGCCCAGCGCCGGCAACAGCATCCCCGCCAGAATGGCGATAATCGCGATCACGACCAACAACTCGATCAGGGTGAAAACATTTCTTTTCATCTGTGTTTCTCCTTTTTGGACTTGTACGGCACCCCCCTTTGAGTGACGTACTTTTGCTATGTCCATTAGTTTACACCGCAAGTGTGAAAAGAAGGTTTCCCCTTTATTACATTACAGTTAATTCCACTGCCTATAACAAAAAAACGCCTCCGGGACATTCCGGAGGCGCCGTCTCAATGCAATGCGTTACGACAATTCGGGCGGAATCGAAGTCAGGTCGGACGGCATTCGCCAGTCGCCGCGGGGTGAAAGCGAAACCGAGCAGACTTTGGGCCCGTCCGGCATCGCGTTGCGCTTGAACTGCTGCGAATGGAACCGCTTGAGGAAGGTTTTGAGCGACGAGGCGATCAATTCCGACGGATAGACGTCGCGGAACGCGTGCATGGCGAGGCTCTGCAGCTTGGCCGCTCCCGCGCCGCTGCGGATCAGGTGGTAGAGGAAGAAATCGTGGAGCTCATAGGGCCCGAGCAGGTCCTCGGTCTTCTGCGAACAGTCGCCGTTTTCGTCCGGCGGCAGCAATTCGGGGCTGACCGGGGTGTCGAGGATGCGCTGCAGAATGGCCGCGATTTCGCCGCCACGGCTCGCGGCGTAAGCGGCGACGATCCGGCGGATCAACGTTTTCGGGACCGAGGCGTTGACCGAGTACATCGACATGTGGTCGCCGTTGAAGGTGCTCCAGCCGAGCGCGATCTCCGAGAGGTCGCCGGTGCCGAGGACGATCCCGCCGCAACCGTTGGCGAGATTCATCAGGATCGAAGTCCGCGCCCGCGCCTGTACATTTTCGTAAACCACGTCGCGGCGCGACTCGTCTCGGCCGAGAAGTTCGAGTTCTTTGCGGCAGATGTCGCGAATGTCAATCTCGGTGTACGGAACGCCGAGCGCCTGCGCCAAGGCCTCGGCATTGCTGCGGGTGCCCTTGGACGTGCCGAAGCCGGGCATGCCGACGGCGTGGATGCCGGTAAGTTCGAACTTGCGTTTGGCGAAGCAGTCGGCGGCGACCAGCAGCGCCAGCGTCGAATCGAGCCCGCCGGAGATGCCGAGCGTGAGGTTGCGGCAGTTGAGCCCGGCCAGCCGCCGCCCCAGCGCCGCGCTCTGAAGGTCAAAAACCTCCATCGGATCGACCACTTCCTCCTCAAAGGGAGCACGCGAAATATTGACGAAGCGCAAATCCGGCGACCCCGGCGGGGTGAGCGCCGCGATCCGCCGGTAATCGTCCGGCGCTTCGCAGTCGGCGTAACTCGATTCCGCCCGGCGGGCGATGTCGAGCCGGCGCAGATCGACGTCGGCAAAGAGATAATGGGTATCCGGCTCAAGGCTGCGGAGTTCGCCCTCGACCCGGCCGTTGGCCGCAACCACCAGATGGCTGCCGAAAATCGCGTCCGCACCGGATTCGCCGATCCCGGCGGAGGCAAAGAGATAGACGGCGGCGCACTTGGAACTCTCGACCGCGATCAATTCGCGCCGGAACTGGCATTTGCCCGCCTGCGCGGTGGTGGCGGAGAGATTGGCGATCAGCCGCGCCCCGCGCAAAGCCAGCTCCCGGCACGGCGGACAGGGGCTCCACAGATCCTCGCAGATTTCAACGCCGAACTCAAAGAGCTCGCCGTCGCTGAAAATAAGATCGGTTCCGAAAGGCACGGGATACGACAGTTCCGGCCATTCGACCGCCTGCCCGACCAGATTGCGTCCGGAGTTGAACTGACGTTTTTCGTAAAATTCCCGGTAGTTGGGCAGAAACGACTTCGGCACCAATCCGAGAATTTGTCCCGCTTGAATCACCGCCGCGACATTGTAAAGGCGGCTGCGGAAAGCCAGCGGCAGCCCGACGATCACCACCATCCGGTCGTCGCGGGTGTTTTCGGTGATTTTGAGCAACATCCGCCGCGAGCTCTCGATCAGTTCGTGGCGGTAGAACAAATCACCGCAACTGTACGAACTGATTCCGAGTTCAGGAAAAAGCGCAAGGGCCGCGCCCTGCCGGCGGCAATGTTCGAGCGCCTCAATCACCCGATCGGCATTGAAGCCGGGATCGGCGAGATTGAGTTGCGGCGACACCGATACGAGACGATAAAAATCAGGATTCACTCTGGATGTACCACTTGGGATGTATGTTGAGTTTGTTGATCTTGTAATGCATCACCCGCGGCGACAGCCCGAGGCTGCGGCCGGCGGCGGACATGTTGCCGTTGTTCTTTTTGAGCGCTTCGACGATCAGTTCCCGCTCAAAGGAGTTGACCAGCACGTCGAACGACGCGTTGCCCTCCGGCAGCAGTTCGGAACCGTTTTCGCGCCCGGTCTGGAGCGACGGCGGGAGATTGTAGCTGTGAATGCAATCGTCGGTGCTGGTCAGCACCGAGCGCTCGATACAGTTCTCCAGCTCGCGGACGTTCCCCGGCCAATGGTAGGACATCAGCATGTTGATCGCCGGGGTCGAGAGGCGCTTGACCTGCTTGTTGTAGCGGAGATTGAGCTTCTCGATGAAGTGCTCGGCAAGCAATATGATATCGCAGCGGCGCTTGCACAAATCAGGCAGGGTGATCGGAAAAATGTTGAGCCGGTAGTACAAATCCTCGCGGAACTTGCCCTGGGCCATCAGCTCCTCGAGGTTGCGGCTGGTCGCGGCCAGCAGCCGGACATCGCTTTTGAGCTCGGTGTTGCTGCCGATACGCGAGAAAGTCCGCTCCTGGATGAAGCGGAGCAGTTTGACTTGGGTCTGGAGCGTCAGATCGCCGATTTCGTCAAGAAAGAGCGTCCCCTTGTCGGCGGCTTCGACCCGGCCGATCCGCAATCCGACCGCACCGGTGAAAGCGCCTTTTTCGTGACCGAAGAGCTCGCTCTCGACCAGATTTTCCGGCAGTGCCGCGCAGTTAAGCGCGATAAAAGGCTTGTTGGCGCGCGGGCTGAGCTGCCAGATCGCATTGGCCACCAGCTCCTTGCCGGTGCCCGAACTGCCCCGGATCAACACCGTGGCGTTGCTCGGGGCGACCTGGCGGATGAGTTCATAAACTTTCTGCATCGAGCGGCAGTTGCCGACCAGTTTGCCAGGGGTGACCGAGCCCTCGAGGGCTTCGCGGAGCTGTCGGTTTTCGCGCACCAGGCTCTCTTTTTCCTCGGATTCGGTGCGGGCCACGCTGACCGCCTCGGCGGTCAGGTTGCCGACGATTTCAAGGAAGCGCAAGTCTTCCTCAAGTTTTACCCCCGGCTGGACGCGGCGGTCGATGCTCAACGTGCCGATAATCTTCTCCATGAAGTAGATCGGCACGCACAAAAAAGCAATATCCTTTTCCCCGGTGCGCGAACCGGTGAGGTTGCGGAAGCGTTTGTCCTTGGACACATCCGGCACCATCTGGGCGATGCCGCTGTCGGCGACGTAACCGGTGATGCCTTCACCAAGCTTATAACGTCCGCGTTTCTGCTCTTCCTCGCTCAACCCGTGAGAAGCGGCGATTTCAAAAACGTCGCCGTGGCGGAGCGTGAAAGTACCGCGCAGCATCCCCATTTGTTTGTTGAGGACTTCGAGAACTTTCTGCAGCAGCGTGCCGATATTGCGTTCGTGCACGACTGCCGAACTGATTTCCCTCAATACCGCGATTTCATTTTTCAGCTGATTTTCCATGTGCGTATTCGCTCCAAAGCTTCAAGCGTCCGTTCCCGGTTGCCGAAGGCGGTCAACCGGAAATAACCCTCGCCATATTTTCCGAAGCCCGCGCCGGGCGTTCCAACTACGTGACAGTTCTCCAGTAGTGCGTCGAAGAATTTCTCCGACGGCATCGCATTGGGAATCTGCCACCACAAATAAGGTGCGTTGGCCCCGCCGTATATACTATAACCCATTTCCGCCAGATTGCGACGGATAATTCGGGCATTTTCCATATAATAGGCGATTTGGGCCCGAATTTGTCGTTGGCCAGGCTCGGTATAAACGGCTTCGGCGCCGCGTTGGATAATGTAGGACACGCCGTTGAATTTGGTGGTCTGACGCCGGCGCCAGAGATCGTTGAGCTTGCCCGGCAGCGCTTTCGGCACTACCGTGTACGCGCAGCGGGTACCGGTAAAACCGGCATTCTTGGAGAACGAACGGAATTCGATCGCCACCTCCTGGGCGCCCTCGATTTCGTAGATGCTGTGCGGCAGGTCTTTGTCCTGAATGTAGGCCTCGTACGCGCCGTCAAACAGGATCACCGCACCGGTTTTGCGCGCGTAATCGACAAATTGCTTGAGCTCTTCGCGCCCCATCGCCGTGCCGGTGGGGTTATTCGGAGAGCACAGATAGATCAATTCGACCGGGCTCGACGGCAGCTCGGGATTGAAGTTGTTCTCGCGGCGGCAGGGCATGTAGTGCATGAGCTTGCCGCGTCCGGCCAGAATGTTGCTGTCGCGATAGACCGGGTAAACCGGGTCGCCGATGGCGACGGTGCTCCTGACCGAAAAGAGCTCCTGAATATTGGCCACGTCGCATTTGGAACCGTCGCTGACGAAAACTTCGTCGATGTCGAGCTTGATTCCGCGCGCCAGATAGTCGTGATTGACAATCGCTTCGCGCAAAAATTCATACCCCTGCTCCGGGCCGTACCCCCGGAACGAGGAGCTGTCGGACATCTCATCGACCGCTTTGTGCATCGCTTCGAGAATGGCCGGAGCCAAAGGCAGCGTGACGTCGCCGATCCCCATGCGGATCACATCGGCTTTGGGATGTTGAGATTGGAATTCTTTGACCTTGCGGGCGATTCCCGCAAAGAGATAGTTGCCGGCCAGCTCGGCAAAGTGTTCATTGATTTGCAACATGATAGTTCCCTTCAAAAACCCGGACCGCCGGGCCGGTCATATACACATGACCATTGGTTTGATTCCATTCGATTTCGAGTTCTCCGCCGTCGAGCTTGACGACGGCTTGGCGGCCGGTCAGGCCGCGTTGGGCGCCGGCCACCAGGGCGGCGCAGCTGCCGGTGCCGCAGGCCATGGTGATGCCGCAGCCGCGTTCCCACACCCGCATCCGGACGCGGTCGGGGGAGAGCACTTTGACGAACTCGATATTGCTCTTATTGGGGAAATAGGAGTGCACTTCCAGCGCCCGGCCGTCGGCGGTCAAGTCGATCTTGCCGAGATCGTCGACGAAAACGACGAAATGCGGGTTGCCCATCGAGACGTTCATCCCCTCAAAGCCGTTGAGGGTGACGATTTCACCGGGCACGGGCTTGCCCATATCGACCCGCACGGTTTCGTCCTGACGCAATTCGGGACGGATCGTCCCGGCCAGAGTTTCGAGATTGATCACGCCGTGGATGCCGAGGAAATGAGCGACGCAGCGGGTGACGTTGCCGCACATTTCGCATTCGCTGCCGTCGGCGTTGAAGATGCGCATCTGCCAGGTGCGCTCGGCAAGCTTGCGGATCGGCACCAGACCGTCGGCGCCGATGCCGAAGTGACGGTCACAGACCTGCCTGGCGATGGCGCGAAAATCGATATTCTTTTCGACATCGGCATCAACGATTACAAAATCGTTGCCGAGACCATGATATTTGACGAACTTCATTGCTGCGCCTCCTTGAGAAAAGCGTCGATTTTTCCGGCGATCTTGCCTGCGTCGGCGATCGCCCGCACCACCAGCGAGGGGCCGAGCCCGGCGTCGCCGCTGACGAAGACATTGGGAAACGGCAGCTGGTGATCCGGCTTGAGGAAGCCCATCGCCAGCGTCACCAGCTCGGCCGGCAACACTTCGGTTTGCTTGCCGGCGGTGAATTTGAGCGGCACGCCGTCCGGCGAAAAGGTCCACTCGACCGGCGCGACCTCGACCCCGGTGACCGAGCCGTCCTTGCCGAGGAACCGCACCGTCTGGAGGCTCCAGCGCCGGACGCCGCCCTCCTTGTGGCTCGACGAGGTGCGCAATTCGCGCGACCACAGCGGCCACGGCGTCGAAGCCGGGCGCGACGACGGCGGCTCGGGCATGATTTCAATCTGGGTGATCGATTTGGCGTGCTGGCGGATCGCCATTCCGACGCAGTCGCTGCCGGTGTCGCCGCCGCCGATCACCACCACGTTTTTGCCCTCCGCCGAAGCACCGCCGTTGAGGTAGTCGAGGGCAAAGAGAATGTTGCCGAGATTGCGGTTCTCGACCGCGAGATCGCGCGGCGCGGGCGTGCCGGTACAAATCGCCACCGCGTCAAAGGTGCGGCTGAGGTAATCAAGCGAAATATCCTTGCCGACTTCGCAGTTGCAGCGGAACTCGATCGAACCGGCCTCCATCAGCTGAATCCGGCGGTCGATCAGCGCCTTGTCAAGTTTGAAGTTCGGAATGCCGTAGCGAAGCAGCCCCCCCGGGAGCGGCCGGCTCTCAAAAACCGTGACCCGGTGACCGGCCCGGTTGAGCGCGATCGCCATCGCCAGCCCGGCCGGGCCGGAGCCGACCACCGCGACCTTGCGGCCGCTGCGTTCGGCCGGAATATCCGGCTCGACGAAACCGTGGGCAAAGGCGTGGTCAACCACACTCTTTTCGATCTGGCGGACCATCACCGCGCCGAATTCGAGCGAGGCGGTGCAACTGTTTTCGCACAGCGCCGGGCAGATCCGGGAGGTGAATTCCGGCATCGGGCTGGTCGATGCGAGAATTTCCCAGGCTTCGCGGAACTTGCCGCGTCCGGCCAGCCGGTTGATTTCCGGAATCGCGTTCTCGAGCGGACAGCCGCAGCCGTGACAAAAGGGAATGCCGCAGTCCATACAGCGCTTGGCCTGCTCCATGATCCGGTCTTCGTCGAGCGGCGCTTCGACTTCGTGGTAATCATTGATGCGTTGGTCTTTGGGGCGATAAAGATCGCCGAGGCGGTTGATATTGAGAAAATCCTTGCTCATGATTTTTAAGCCTTTCCGTTGAGAAGCTTTTTGTATTCGACCGGGAAAACTTTGACGAAGCGGCTGCGCGCGTCCTGCCAGTTGGCGAGGATCGACGCGGCGCGGGCGCTGCCGGTGGCGGCGAGGTGTTCCTCGATCAGCGACAAAAGTTCCACTTCATCGTCCGAACCCGCTTCGATGCTCTCAAGGTCAACCGTATCGAGGTTGCACTTGAGGTCAAAATCATGGTCGAGGTCGTACACGTAGGCGATCCCGCCGGACATCCCGGCGCCGAAGTTGACGCCGACGCTGCCGAGCACCGCGACCCGGCCGCCGGTCATGTATTCGCAGCCGTGGTCACCGCCGCCCTCAAGCACCATGGTGATCCCGCTGTTGCGGATCGCGAAGCGTTCGCCGGCTTGCCCGTTGAGGAAAATCTTGCCGGAGGTGGCGCCGTAACCGACCACGTTGCCGGCAATCACGTTTTCGGCGGGGTCAAAGAGCGCGTTGCCGGGAGCGCGGATGATGATCTTGCCGCCGGAAAGACCTTTGCCGACAAAGTCGTTGGAGTCGCCGGTCAGGTCGAGCGTGATCCCCGGGGCGAGAAACGCCCCGAAGCTCTGCCCGGCGCAGCCGCGCAAATGAATTTTGACGCAATCCTCCGGCAGCCCTTCGGCGCCGAAGCGGTTGACCAGCACTCCTGAGAGCGCGGTGCCGCAGCTGCGGTCGACGTTGCAAATATCCATGTGAAGCTCCGCCGGCGTGCCGTCGCGGAGGGTCTTCTCAAGGAGCGGAACCACCTTGACCAGGTCGAAGCAGCGCTCGGGGGTGCCGCCGCGCTCGGAAACCGGGGTCTTGCCGGTGACGCGTTCAAAAATCGGGCTGAAGTCGAGCCGCGCGCTCTTGTAGAAGTCGAGCGCTTTCTTCATCTCGATCAAATCGCTGCGGCCGGTCGCTTCGCGAAGCGAGCGCAAGCCGAGCGAGGCCAGCAATTCACGCGCCTCGCCGGCCAGCATCCGGAGAAAGTTCTCGATGTATTCCGGTTTGCCGCGGAAGCACTTGCGAAGCGCCGGATCCTGGGTCGCGACTCCGGCGGGGCAACTGTTGTCGTGGCACTTGCGCATCATCACGCAGCCGAGGCAGACCAGAAGCGTGGTGGCGAAGCCGAATTCCTCGGCCCCGAGCAACGCCCCGATCACCACGTCGCGCCCGGTCTTGAGCTGACCGTCAACCTGAAGCTTGACTTTGCCGCGAAGGTCGTTGAGCATCAAAGTCTGCTGCGACTCGGCGAGGCCGAGTTCCCACGGCATACCCGCATGCTTGATGCTGGTCAGGGGCGACGCCCCGGTACCGCCGTCATGGCCGCTGATCAAAATCACGTCGGCATTGGCCTTGGCCACCCCGGCGGCGACGGTGCCGACGCCGACTTCGGAGACCAGCTTGACCGAGATGCGCGCCTCGGGATTGGCATTGCGCAAGTCGGAAATGAGCTGCGCCAAGTCCTCAATCGAGTAGATGTCGTGGTGCGGCGGCGGGGAGATCAAAGTCACCCCCGGAGTCGAATGCCGGACCCGGGCGATCTCCTTGTCGACCTTGTGCCCGGGGAGCTGGCCGCCCTCGCCGGGCTTGGCGCCCTGGGCCATCTTGATCTGGATTTCGCGGGCTCCGGCGAGGTAATCGATGGTCACCCCGAAGCGGCCGCTGGCGACCTGGCGGATCGCGCTGCGGCGGTTTTCGCCGTTGGGGCCGGGCTCGACCCGGCGGGGGTCTTCGCCGCCTTCGCCGCAGTTGCTCATTGCGCCGAGGCGGTTCATCGCGATCGCGATCGCCTCGTGGGCTTCCGGGCTCAGCGAACCGAGCGACATCGCGCCGGAGACGAAGCACGATACGATCGATTCGACGCTCTCAACTTCCTCAAGCGGCACCGGCCGGCACTTCTTGAATTCAAAAAGGCCGCGAAGGGTACAAAGCCGCCCTTCCTGATTGTTGATCAGCGCCGCGTAACGGCGATACTTGTCGGGATTGTTCTCGTGGACCGCCTGGCGGAAAAGCGACAGCGATTCCGGTGTCCAGAGGTGGTTCTCGCCGTCGTGGCGGAACGCGTATTCGCCGCCGGAGCGAAGCAGTTTCTGGCGGAATGCCAGCGCGTGACGATCGCGGGCTTCACGGCCGATCTCCTCGAGCGTCAATCCGCCGACCCGCGACGCGGTGCCGGGGAAGAAGGCATCGATGACGCTCTTGTCAAGCCCGATCGCCTCGAACATCTGGGCGGAGCGATAGCTGCGGAGGGTGGAAATCCCCATCTTGGACATGATTTTAAGCAAGCCCTTGTCAACCGCGTGGATGTAGTTCTCCGCCGCCTTGGCGGGTTCGCGGGCGATCTCGCCGGTACTAGAAAGGTGGTTGACGCACTGCAACGCAAGATAAGGATGGATCGCGGTCGCCCCGAAGCCGAGCAGCAGCGCGAAGTGCATCACCTCGCGGACTTCGCCCGACTGGACGATCACCCCGACCGGGGGCCGCAAACCGTGGCGGGTCAGGATGCGGTTGACCGCACCGAGCGCCAGCAGCGCCGGAATCGGGGTCTCATCCTCGCCGAGTTCACGGTCGGTCAGGATCAGGATGCGCTGGCCGGCCCGGACTTCGGCGAGCGCGCGGTCGGCGAGCGCGGCAAGCGCCGCGCCGAGGTCGTCCCTGAAGCCGATATTGAGCTTGACCACCGGGAAACCGGTTTCGCGGAACGACGACAGCCGCCGCAAGTCTTCATCGGTCAGCACCGGACGCGGGAGCTTGATCACCCGGGCGTGTTCGGGGCCCTCGCCGAGGATGTTGCCGCAGTTGCCGATGTAGGTGACCAGACTCATGACCAGTTCTTCGCGGATCGGGTCGATCGGCGGATTGGTGACCTGGGCGAAAAGCTGCTTGAAATAGTTGTAGAGGAGCGGCGTCTGCCTGGAGAACACCGCCAGCGCGCTGTCGTTGCCCATCGACCCGACCGGCTCGGCGCCGTCGCGGGCCATCGGCTTGACGATGGTTTCGATGTCTTCGCGGCTCCAGTGAAAGAACTTTTGCAAACGCTCCGGATCGGTGATCTCACGGGGCGGGTTGATCGAGTCAAAGAGGCCGTGAACCGAAATACGGTTCTGCTCGACCCAGCGCCGGTAGGGCCGCTGCCGGGCCAGCGTATCCTTGATTTCGCGGTCGAAGATCAAGCGGTGACGTTCAAGGTCGCACCAGATCATCTCGCCGGGCTTGAGCCGCCCGCGCTTGATCACCGTATTGGCCGGAAAGTCGAGCACGCCGGTTTCGGAAGCGAGCACAAAAACGTTGTCGCAGGTCAGCGCGTAGCGGGCCGGACGGAGGCCGTTGCGGTCGAGCATCGCCCCGGCGTTGACGCCGTCCGAAAAAGCCACCGCGGCAGGTCCGTCCCACGGCTCCATCAGCGCGGAGTGATACTCAAAGAAGCCGCGGACGTCGCGGCCGATGTGGTACTTGACGCCCCATGGCTGGGGAATCAGCATCAGCATCGCGTGGGGAAGGCTGCGGCCGGCGAGCACCAGGAGCTCCAGCATCCGGTCGAGGCAGGCGGAGTCGCTCTGGACGCCGTCGATCAAAGGAAGACACTCGGCGAGCTCGTCGCCAAAGAGTTCACTGCGGAACAAGGGTTCGCGGGCCCGCAGGTGGTTGAGGTTGCCCTTGATGGTGTTGATTTCTCCGTTGTGGGCCAAATAGCGGTAGGGATGGGCGAGTTCCCACGACGGAAAGGTATTGGTGCTGTACCGCTGGTGAACCAGCGCCAGTGCCGAAACAAAAGCGGCGTCGCCGAGGTCGGGGTAAAATTTCTCAAGCTGGGTCGCCAGCAGGAGACCCTTGTAAACCACCGAGGTGCGCGAGAAGCTGCAAATGGAAATACCGGCCACGCTCTTCTCAAGTATGCGGCGAACGACGAAAATTTTGCGGTCAAAAGCACCGCGGTCGGCAAAGTCGCAGGTGACGAAGTACTGCCGGATTGCCGGCAGCGTCCGCCGTGCCGCCGCACCGATCGCCCCGGGTTCCACCGGGACGTCGCGACGGCCGAGAACGGTGAGCCCGCGCGCGGTCATGATGTTTTCGATTTCCTCCGCACGGTCGGCGCCGCCGAAGACCATCGCCACCGCATAGCTGCCGGCAGCAGGGAGTTCAAATTTAAGGGACTTGCGGAAAAAAGCATCCGGCATGCCGAGCAGAATCCCGGCTCCGTCGCCGGTTTCGGGGTCACCGCCGGCGGCGCCGCGGTGCATCAGGCGTTTGAGTACTTCGAGGCCCATTTCGACGATCCGGCGGCTGGCTCGATTGTTGAGATCCGCCACCAGGCCGACGCCGCAAGCGTCATGCTCGTTGGCAAAGGAGTACAAACCGAAGTCGGCTGCCGGGCTTTGTTGTTGCTGTCGGGGATAATCTTTCATCATGCTGCCGTCCTTTCTTAATCTTGTAAAAGAGTATAAGCATTTTGTGTGCCAACTTGAATTCGTGCTGGGGGGACATGGCGCCATTACTATTTTGTAAAAGGAAAATCAAAGTCATTTACACTTTTGTAACCAAAACAGATGCCGCCACCTCACAAAAAGTTG
>JBFWIO010000050.1:0-12084 GCA_050255955.1 Victivallaceae bacterium | reverse complement strand
CTCCATCGCGGCGGCACCGGCGAAAACGACGACGAATAATGCGAAGAAAAGAGTGGTCAGTTTCATCGATCAACCTTTCATAAAAAACATTGTCGAGATAAATATAATCGCAAGGCGCGAAATGCAAGCCGCGAAACCGGCCTGACCCGATTGATATTTGTCAAAAAGAGATTCATCTGATCCATTTCTCGTGTTTGGATCAAAAAAAAGCGCGTTGCATCGGCCGGGAAGGGAAGCATGGCTTTCAATTTCCTAAGTCTGGTGCTATACTATTAAAATTCCAAAGGAGAATGCAAATGAAACGATTGATGACGTACTTTACCTTGCTGGCGGCCACCACGGCCGCCTTTGCCCTTTCGCCGGCCGAAGTCGGTCAGGCGATGGAGAAAAATTTCGGCAAGCCGGAGACTTTTGAAGAGAAAAAAGCGGGTGACGACCTCGCCTGCCAGTCCTATTATTACCGGGATCTCAATGGCAAGCCGCGCGCGATTTCGATCCTGATCGCCAAGCCCTCGGCCAAGCTCAAGGTCAAATTGGTGCGGCCGGAGAAGCTGACCGAAGTCAGCCAACAACTCGAAGCCTCAGGCGCGGTCGCCGCGATCAACGGCACTTACTTCGGCATCGGCAAAGCCGACAAAAAACTCTTCGACAGCGGACTTTTGAAAATCGACGGCGCAATACATCCCGATTCGAGCAGTGAACGCGCGGAGCAAAGACCGTGGGGCGGTTACTTCTGGATCCGCGGCGCCGATTGCGGCATCGACGGCATGGCTGATTTCAAGGCCGAAGACAAGACCGAATTGCTCTGGGGCCACCCGCTGCTGCTGAAAGCCGGTCAGGTCAATCCGCTCATCCCCAAAGAATCGTCCCACATGACCGCCCCCCATCCCCGCACCGCGATCGGCAAAAGCGCCGACGGCACACTGCTGATGGTGGTCATCGATGGCCGCCATGCCGATAAAGCGACCGGCATGCCGTGTGTCGAACTCGCCGAATTCATGGCCAAAATCGGCGGCGTTGAGGCGCTCAACCTCGACGGCGGCGGCTCCAGCACACTGGTCTGGCGCAACGCCGAAACCGGTAACGCGGAAGTGATCAGCCATCCCTCCGACAACAAGCTTTTTGACCATCAGGGCGAACGCAAAGTCCTGACCACGATTCAGCTTTTCCGCTGAACCCGCTTCAGAAATCGATCCATCCGGCGGCGACCGCCGCCGTCACAAGCATCGCTGCGACCACCAGCAGTCCGGCGGCGACCGCCTCGATTCCGGTGAAGTGACGCCGGTCATCCGGCGCGGTCTCCGGCGCCGCCGCCGCATCGTTCCGGGCGCGGATGAAAACCGGCAACCCGATCGCCGCCGCCGTGACCGCAAGCAGCAGATACTTGATTCCTGCCGTCACGATCAGCGCCAACACCAGGAGTGTTCCCGCCGCACCGCAGAAGTGGGCGAATTTGCGGTTGCTGGTCATCCGGATCGGGTATTCGCCGGCCAGGCAGATTTTCCACAAATAACCGCAACTGACCAGGTAAGGGGCCAGCACCATCAGCACCGCCAGCGGCAGCAGTCCGGCCAGTTTTTCCCCGGCGAAGTAGAGCGCGATCAGCACCGCCTGGGTAAGCCCCCCGGTTGCCAGCAGCGAAAAAACCGGCACTCCCCGGCGGTTGAGACGGCAGAATGCGCGCGGAAAAGCTCCGTCATCCGCCGCCGCGCGCGGCACCTGAATGCTGATTATCGCAAAAGCCAGCCAGCCGGTCAGCAGCGCAAGGGTATTCCCGGCAACCATCAGGATGCCGCCCCGGTTTCCGGCGATGGCGGTCAGCAGCGGTGCGGTCGAAAGATCACCCAGCTGAGCAAGCTCGGGGCGTCCGGCAAGTCCCCACGGCAGGAGCGAAAGCGCCGGGGCGACCAGCAGCGCGATCCAGAAGCCGGCCAGCGTTGCCCGCCCGACCGAGCGACGGTCGTCGCCGTGATCGGCGAGGATCGCCGCGCCCTCGATCCCTGCAAAAGTCCAGATTGCAACCGCGAGAAACGGCGTTAGCTTCGTCTCCGGCGGTGCCGCCGCATCCCAGTTGGCGATGAAGATTTGCACGTCGAATGCGCGCGCCGCGAAGAAGATGAATCCGGCCAATACCGTCAGCATCAGCGCGGCTCCGGCAAGATTGACCATAGCCGCCGGTTTGAAGCCGAGGGCGATGAAGCCGTGTATAATCCAGAGCAGCAGCGAAACCGCGACAAGCGCGATCCATCCCGCACTCCCGCCGGGCAGCGCTCGATCGAGAATATCAAGCAGCATCATCGCGTAAAATCCGTTGACCGCGATGTTGCGGAGCCAGTAGAGCCATGCCATTTCAAAACCGGCGAAACGGCCGAAGCCGGAACGGGAGTTAAAGTAGATGCCGACCGAGGATTCAGGCCGCGCTTCGGCGATGATCCGGAACGTATTGGCGACCATAAAGATCGTGAGTCCGGTCAACAGCCAGATCGCCAGCGCCATTTTCGGCCCCGCAAAGAACGCCGTTACCCGCGGCAGGTCAAAGGCGATGCCGCTTAGCATCGCATTGACCACGATCGCGGTCAATGCCAACATTCCCGTCCGGCGATGATTGCCGTTCATGATTTCCCCTCCGGCTCCGGTGTCAGGAAGGGTGAACGCAAGATTGCGCCGTTGCCCTCCGGACATTCAATATAAGCGCAAGGACGGTTGAGTCAAATCGGAAAGGAGAAATAAGAATGATTCTTATTTATCGAGAAAGGTCTGCTGTTGCGCTTCTTCTTCGGCCACCGCCCGCGCCTGGAAGCTCTCGACCAGCGCCATCACCGCGCCGACCGCGTAACCGGCGCCGAGCACAATCAGTCCGGCCCGGTATTCATGGTAAAAGACCAGCAAATAAACCGCCGAGAAGATCGCCGCAAGCATCGAGAGCGCGCCGAAAAAGCGGAGCTTGTCGGTCAATTGAGCAATCCGGTAGAGGAAATAGAGGAGATTGACACCGGGACCGAGGTAGACCATCTGCGGCAGTTCATCGATCTTGCGGCGGCACCAGCCGTCGATCGCGCCGTAGATCCACGACGCCGCGAAACAGATGCCGGCGGGCCACAGCCAGGGCCTGCTGTTGTGCTGTATGGCGATGGTAAGAAAGAGGATAAAAAGGAAGTAGCCGAGCATCCCGGCTCCCGGCGCGCGCGCCTTTTTGAGCGAGATCACCAGTAAATACAAAGGATAAAGCACATGCCCGCCCGGAATCAGCGCCGCCCGGCGGAAGAAACGGTCAAAGTCGAGCCGGGCGTATTCGCCGCGCACCAACTCTTCCTCATTCACCGCCGGCACTTGCGGCGCCGGAGCCGAAGCCTCGCCGGGGTTGAGCACGGCGAGCACTTCGTCGCAGGCGCGGTTGAAGGCATCGACGTCGATCTCCTCCGCCGGCGCGTTGACCGCCTCGTGGGCGACCTGGTTGCGGACGGCTCCGATATAATGGAGTTTTTTGACCAGATCGGCAGACAGGGTGGGGGCGAGCGATTCGGTGAGCTCGTGAAGACCCGCACCGGAGGCTCCCGCGCGGCGGAGCGCGCTTTCGAGCTCCGAACTCCGCAGGATGATCACGCCGGTCAAGTCAACTTTTCGCTGGTCCATTGCCGCCCCTTTTTGACCGGGCCGGAGCGGCGGGAGCAAACCCGCCGTCCGGTCGGAATGATTACTTTTTGACGAACAGTTCGGCGATCTGAACCGCGTTCAGCGCCGCGCCCTTGAGCACCTGGTCGCCGCTGATGAACATATCGATGCCGCGCTTGTCGCTGCGCGAAATATCCTGCCGGATGCGGCCGACCAGCACGTCGTACTGCTCGGTGGCGTCGATCGGCATCGGATAGCGCTTGCCGGCGGGATCGTCGACCACCTTGACGCCGGGAGCCTTGCTGAGAATGGCGCGGACTTCGTCGGGGGTGATCTCCGAGGCGAATTCCATATTGAGCGCTTCGGAATGGGCGCGCAGCACCGGGACGCGCACGCTGGTGCAACTGATCATCAGTTCCGGGGCGTGGAGCATCTTGCGGCTTTCGTTGAGCATCTTGAGCTCTTCTTTGGTGTAGCCGTTGTCATAAAAGACGTCGATCTGGGGGATCAGATTGAAGCCGATCCGGTGGGCGAAGGCCTTCGGCTCAATGGCTTCGCCGTTGAGGAGCTGCCGGGTCTGGACGACCAGTTCGTCCATGCCGCGGGCGCCCGCGCCGCTGGCGGCCTGGTAGGTCGCGGCGCAGAGCCGGACGAGCTTTTTGGCGCGATGCAGCGGGGCCACCGCCACCAGCATGATGATGGTCGTGCAGTTGGGGTTGGCGATCACGCCCTTGTGCTTGAACGCGTCTTCGGGGTTGACTTCGGGAACCACCAGCGGCACGTCGTCCTCCATCCGGAAGGCGCTCGAATTGTCGATCATCAGTGCACCGGCATCGATCACGGACTGGCGGTACTGGCGCGAAATGTCGGATCCGGCGCTGAAGAGCGCGAAGTCAACGTTTTTGAAAGAGTCGGCGGTCAGCTCCTCGATCACGATTTTTTCGCCTTTGAACAAGGCGGTTTTGCCGGCCGAACGGGCGGAGGCGAGGAGTTTGAGGTTCTTGACCGGGAAGTTGCGCTTTTCGAGGGTCTTGATCATTTCGACCCCGACCGCTCCGGTGGCGCCGGCGACTGCTACGTTGAATTCTTGCGACATATTTGATCTCCTTTGGGATTTTTTGCAAATCTCAATAAGATAGCACAAAACTTGAAATTTGCAATCGCGGGAGTATATTCTTTTTTCATTATGGACAAAATTGACTTTATCGCAGAAAATCTGACCGAAGACGAGCTTGCCGCTCTGATCCGATACCACAATGAGCGTTATTGGAAGTTCGGCGATCCGGAAATTTCGGACACCCGCTATGATGAACTCACCCGGGCGCTGGCCCGGCTCAATCCCGACCACCCGGTGCTGACCGAAGTCCACACCCCGGCGGTCGCCTCGCTCGGCAAAGTGAAACACCCCGCGCCGATGCTCTCGCTCGACAAGGCATATTCGCTTGAAGACATCCTCAAGTGGGTCGAAAAATATGCCCGCACTCCCGAAGAAAAGCTGTTGATTCAGCCCAAATACGACGGCATTTCCGCCCGTTTCGACGGACACACCCTTTCCACCCGCGGCGATGGTGTCGAGGGGGAGGACATCTCCGACAAGCTGCCGTTGATCCGGCTCAAGAGTGCTGACTATACCGGCGTCGTCAATCGACCGGTGCGCGGTGAAATCGTGGTTTCCAAAAACGACTTTAAGGTCATCCGGGAGAAAATCAGACCCAAAAGCGGCGTGCAGTATAAAAATACACGTAACATTTTGACTGGTTTGATGACCCTGATCGATGCTACCGATATCAATCAAGTTGCGCATGCGATGGAGCGATGCGGTGCTTTTTTAACTTTTGTCGATTATAATCATCTTTCCTACGAAATAAAGTTTTGTAATCTTGCCGAAGAGTGGGGCGAATTGGTCGAGTCGATCGAAACATTACCTTATCCTTCTGACGGAATTGTCGTTAAAATCGCCGATGAGGCGTATCGGGAATCGCTTGGTTCCACAACTCATCATCCTAAAGGCGAAATTGCTTTCAAATTTGCCAACAGCCGGCGCGAAAGTCATGTCCTCGATATTGAGTGGAGTTTCGGCAAGACCAGTCTCACTCCGGTGGTCAGAATTGTTCCGGTTGAAATAAATGGTACTACCATTCAAAATGTTTCATTTCACAACGTCCAAAGGGTGCTTGATCTCGATCTTAAAATCGGGGATCGCGTGGTGGTTGAACGCGCCGGAGATGTAATTCCGCACATCGTCGATGCTTCTCCCGGTGAGGTTCGGGAAAAGGTGCTGATCGACCGCTGCCCGTCCCCCGAGTGTTGTACGCCACTGGTGCGGATCGGTCCGGAGCTTTGCTGTCCCAATCCGGATTGCTTCGAGACAAAACTCCGGCAGTTGACTGCGGCGGTGAAGTCGATCGGCATCGAGAGCCTCGGGGAACCGAATATCCGGAAAATGATGGTCCAGCTTGGGATTCGTTCACTCAAGGAAATTTTTGAGCTCGAACGCGATGTAATCATCACTCTTGACGGGTTTGCAAAAACATCGGCTGAAAATCTCGAAGCCCAGCTTGTGAGAGCGAAGACCCTTTATGATTACCAGTTGCTCGCCTCGCTCAACATTCCCCACATCGGTATTAATATGGCCAGGATGATTCTGCAACATTACACGTTTGCCGAGCTTCGCACTCTTGATCTGGAGACATTGGCCGCCATTCCCGATGTCGGCCCTCGCCGGGCGGAGGCGATGCGTGCCGAATTTGAACGGCAGTCCGACTTTATTGACGAACTTCTGGAGGTCATCACGCTGCTTCGTGAAACGCCGGGTGCGACACTCCGCACCGTTTGCTTTACAGGCAGGATGCCATGCGAACGCGAATACTACCGGAAACTTGCAGACGCTAATGGCTTTGCCGCGACCGAGACGGTGAACAGTTCTTTGTCTATGTTGGTCGCTGCTGATCTCACCGAAACAAGTTCCAAGCTCGAAAGGGCGCGTGAACTCGGAATTGAAATTCGCTCTCTTGAAGACTGGCTTTCTTCGCTCAGTGTATTATTGACTGAGAATGTAGCTTCAAAAAAGGAAGAGCAAAAAAAGAAGAAACCGTCTCTGGATGAGACGCCAAACCTCTTTTAGGTATTTGAGTAGCCGCCGGAAATGGTGCCGATGAAACATGAGTGCCGAACGCTGAAGGAATACGACCGATGAAATTGACCGAAGCGATGGAACTGTTGGGTGCGGAGCCTTTGGCCCGCGCGGATGTCGAGTTGCCGCCCGGCCCGGGGCGTTTGAACCCCGAGCCGCTGGCGGCGGCGATGACGGCAGGAAAGCTGGAATCGGCCGCCGCGACGGAACTTCTGGAACGTGCCGTTCAATTTGCCGCCCGCCCGGAACTATGCGGTTACTTCAATTATCTTTCCGAAAAACTATTTACCGAAAAGCTCCGGCCCGAGGGCGTCGAAGGGATTCTGCCCTCCGAAATCAAAACGTTGAGCGAAGCTGAATTGTATGCTTTTTACGCGCTGCTCGCTTTTTCCGGCTATAGCGCGGTCCGCCATGCCTTTGCCTACGCTTCGCTGCCGCCGGACGCGCTGGCGGGGGCGCTCCGCGATCCGGCGATCTGGGTCGAGCACTTCCGGCGCAACCGCAAGCTTACCGGCATCTCGCGCCGGATCATCGGCTGGGAGGCGGGCGTGCTTAACGGCGAGCCGCTGACCATCGGCCGGATGCAGTATCGGCTGGCCCCTCTTCACGGCAAAATCCAGGTCTACCGCCGCCGGGCGGACGGACTCGTGACGGCCTTTGCCTCGCCCGGCGTCCGCTGCAACCGGGCCGGGTTTATCGACGGCGTCGACGGTGAATTCGACCCGGTGGCGTGGGAGACCAGATTTGAAATCACACCGCAGGTGATTCGCGGCAACCGGATCGTCCCCGAAGGTCATATTCTGCGCAAAGTCGAGTCGATTCCGGCGGCCGATTACATTCCGGTGCTGCGCGAGGGAGACTTGACGCTTGACACCCACATTCCGGCGGGCGACAACCTCACTTGCGGCGACTGCAAGGAATCAATGAACAGTGCCCTCGACTTTTTCCGGACGCGCTACCCGGAGAAGACGATCCGGGGTTTCAGTTGTCTATCGTGGATGCTGGACCCGCAGTATGAATTTTTGCTCAAGCCGGATTCGCGACTGTTGTGCTTTATGCGGCAGTATTATCTGTTTCCGATAGACGAGAGCGGCGCGGACGCGTTGTGGCGGATTTTTGGTGAGGACGGCCTCAAAAACGGCATTGCCAATGCTCCGCGCAAGACCAGCATGCAGCGCAACGTCGCCGACTTCATCGTCCGCGGCGGCCGGCTGCGTTCCGGCGGAGGGTTCTTTCTGATCGACGAAATTCCGCGTTACGGTGAAGCGCCGTACCGCAAAAAGAACGGGAAAAAATGAATTTGTCCAAAAATCCGGCGGCGATAATGGCCGCCTGGGAAGAGGCGCTCCGGCCGCCGGTTTTCGCGGGGCTCGGGGGGGCGCAGGCGGTGAAGACTTTTGACTTCCCCGAATTTCTCGGCGTGCTGTATCTCCAGCCGACCGAGCCGGGGGTGGCGCAGCAGGTTTTGCTGATGTATCCGCGCCAGGAGGCGGACGGACCGCGGCCGGGAATGGTGGTGCCGTTTTACTATCCCGACTACAGTTGCGGGTATGATTTGCGGACCGGCGCCGGGGCGGGGGCTTTTGGCGGCAAGGTGATTGCGCCTTATGCTCGCGAGCTGGTCGGGCGGGGGTATGTGGTGGCGGCGACGCAGGCGTATGCGTTCAACTACATACCGGAGCCGCCGGGGTGTGTCGACCGGCTGGATTTCAAGTATTGGCAGGCGGCGGCGGAGGAGCTCAGGCGGCGTCATCCGGGCTGGAGCGGGGTGGGGAAACTGGTGTATGACACGCGCTTGGCGCTCGATTTGCTGGCCGCCGACCCGGCGGTGGATGCGTCGCGTCTGGGAATGTACGGGTTGTCGCTGGGGGGCAAGATGGCGTTTATGACGGCGTGTCTTGACCGGCGGATCAGGGCGGCGGCGGGGATTGACTTCGGGTTGTTGTGGCATCAGACGAACTGGACGGACCCGTGGTATTGGACGGAGGAGGAAGTGGCGGAGTTCAAACGTTCCGGGCTGGATTTGGAGTTATTGCTGGCGGCGCGGGACGGGTTGGATTTTTATCTGGTGGCGGGTTTGTATGACACAAGTGAGAGCATGGCGGCGTTGGAGCGGGTGAGGGGGCTGGATCGGGAATGGGGGCACGTGCGCCGGATTGAGGGGGAAAATCATGCTTCGGGGCATATACCGCCGCCGGACGCGGTGGAGAAAGCGTACCGCTTCCTGGATCAGAAGCTTTTAAAAAAATAAAAAAAAATAAAAAAAGCGCGAAGCGCCAATCCCGCCCTCCGTCGCACGGAGTCGCAGTCCAGGGGGCGAACACCCCTGGTCGCTCCGGCTCCACCGGAGCGAAGCCAAGCGAAGCGCTCCCCCCCCCAAAGTCGGCGGAGCCGACACTTCTCTGCGAAAGCGAGGTCGGCAGCCGCGTCACAAAGTGACCGGCGAACGACGCCGAGCGAAGCAGGGTGACCGTCGAGTTCGGGGTGAACTCGGGTCGGGGGGGAACTGCTTCGCTCAATCGCGCGTCGCAATTCGCGTTGCTCTTGCGCCGCTTGTTTCGCTCCCGCAGAGAGGAGCGGGCTCCACCCGCGAAAGGGGGGGCTTCGCTTAGCTTCGCTCCGGTGGAGCCGGAGCGACCAGCGCTTTTCGCGCGCTGGACTGCGACTCCGTGCGACGGAGGGCGGGATTGGCGCTTCGCGCTTTTTTTTCTTTTTTTTCAGTTCCGGCGCATGCTCAGGTGTTGCAAACTGGTATTGAGCCGGACAAAAAATCCGATCTGGTGCTTCGCCTGATAATCCATCAACCGGAACGCCACCACTTTCACCAGATCACAAACCAGCATCGCACAGAGATTATACTCCCAAATCACCCCCTGCAACGCCCACGGAACTTGCGGCACCAACACCCCGAAACCCGCCATCAACGCCGCCAATATTTGCGTCCCCACAATCGCTCCGAATAAAATCCAACTCGGATACGGCTTGCTGAAAAACAAATCACGACTCCGGGTCAGGAACAACAGCAAATGCCCCCCGATCACCAATTGCAGAAAAGTCATCGTCTGCAAAATGTCCGGCGTAATCGGCACCCCCGCAATTCCCCCTCCCGTCTCCAGCTTGGTTAAACCGATGCGGAAAAACAAAAATGTCTGCATCAATGCAAACACCCCCATCACCGACGAAATGCCCAGCACCCGCCCCATCCGCCAGCGCAACGGCGTCGGCGAAATCGGAGTGCGGTCATACGCGATGCTCATGATCGGAATATCGTCCAGCAGCGCCAGCGCGATGATCATGATCGGCGTCAACGGGATCACCTTTGGAAACAAAATCATGCATAACACCACGAAAACCATGATGTCCACACTCATCGCAATCCGGTAAATCACATAGCTTGTCATCCGTTCGAATATCTGACGCGCGGTCTCTATCGCTTTGATGATCACTCCCAATCCCGGCGCAGTCAGAATCAGCGCCGCTGCCGCGCGCGCGGCGTCAGTCGCCCCGGACACGGCAATTCCCGCATCGGCCTGTTTCAACGCCGGCGCGTCGTTGACCCCGTCGCCGGTCATCGCCACGATGTGTCCGCGGCTCTGGAGCGCCTTGACAATGCCGTATTTGTGCTCCGGGAACACCCGGCCGAAGCCGTCCGCCTGCTCAATGTTGGCCGCCGTCCGGTCCGAAATATGATCGACGTCGTCGTTGGCGAAAACGTCGGACGCCTTGAGGATATGAGTTCCCATCCCCAGCTGTCCGGAAATTTGCGCCGCGATCGCGAGGTCGTCGCCAGTCACCATTTTGACCGTAAGTCCGTGTGCCTTGGCCTGGGCAATGGTCTCCGCTGAATCTACGCGCGGCGGGTCGAACATCGGCAGGAGCCCGAGAAGCGTCCAGCTTTTGCCCTCGTCTTCAGAGCGTGCCACGCCGAGTGTCCGGTAGCCCTTGGCGGCGAAGTCGGCGACTGCCGCGTCGGCCCGCTTTTTGATGTCTTCGCTCGCATTGCTGAGTTCGATGATCACCTGCGGCGCACCCTTGGTAAACCGGAGACTCCGGCCATCGGGAGCGGTCACCGAGGCCTCGGTCCGCTTGCTTGTCGGATCAAAGGGGACGTAGGCGGTCATGGTATATTTCTTGAGTTCGTCAGACGTTTTGAGCCCGGCAAAAATGGTGCTGTCAATGGCGTCGTCGCTCCCGGCTTTGCTCGCCAGCGCTCCTGCGAGGATGCACGACTCGGCGTCGGGCGCGCCGAAGAGTTGCGGTTCGCCCAGCGTCAGGCGGTTCTGGGTCAGGGTTCCGGTCTTGTCGGAACAAAGCACGTCGACTCCGGCGATTTCCTCAATCGTCTGGAGTTTGGCCACGATCGCTTTGCAGCGCGACATTTCAAGCGCGCCGAGGGCCATCGCGATCGACAGCACCGCCGGCATCGCCACCGGGATCGAGGCCACCGCCAGAATCAACACGAATTTCGCCAGCTTGAGGGTGTCGATGAGCGAAATATGGCCTCCCTCGGCATGGTCGCGGAAGAGCACTACGATGCTCAAAATGACACACAGCACGGTTGCGAGAATGATCAGGAAATTGCCCACCCGCATCACTGTCTGCTGAAAGTGCGAGATGTTGCCCGCGTTGCCGACCAGCTTGGCGGTCTTGCCGAAGAAGGAATTCACTCCGGTGGCGCAGACCATCGCCTCCATTTCGCCCTGTTTGATGATCGAACCCGCATAAGCGACGTCGCCGGGCTGTTTGGTGACCGGCAGCGATTCGCCGGTCAACGCGGACTGGTCGGCACTGAGATAACTGCCGGTGGTCAGTTTGACATCGGCGGGCACCACGTCGCCGAGTTTGAGGTTGATCACGTCACCGGGAACCAGGGTCGCGGCATCAAGCTCGGTCCAGGCGCCGTCGCGGCGGACTCTGGCCATCAGCGCCAGGCTTTTCTTGAGCGCGGCCAGTGCGTTGCCGGCCTTGTGCTCCTCCCAGAAGCCGATCAACGCATTGAAGAGCAGCATCACCGTGATCACAATGAAGTCGTCAAGGTCGCCGGCGATAATTGAGAGCAGTGCCGCCGCCTCGATCATCCACGGAATCGGGCCCCAGAAAAGCTCGAACAGACGTTTGAGTTCGCTGTTCTTTTTCTCCGGCAGCGCATTTGGGCCACAGGCCGCGAGGCGCTTTTGCGCTTCGCCCGAAGAAAGTCCGTCCGAAGAACTTGCAAGTTTGGCGAAAAAATCGCCAATCGGCATTTTTGCCGCCGCTTCGGCATCAATGAAGTTGCCGGGCGCGGCCGGGTCGGGAGTGGTCTGTGACATTTCAACCTCGCTTGCCGGATCGCCTGTTTC
>JBFWIO010000049.1:0-12140 GCA_050255955.1 Victivallaceae bacterium | reverse complement strand
GCCGTTGGCGGCCAGCTGACGCAAGGGCTCTTCCACCGCACGGTAGACGATCGCCGCGCCGGTCGCTTCGTCGCCGGTAAGCTTGAGATCCTTGATCACTCCGGAGGCGCGGATGAAAGCGATGCCGCCGCCGGCGACGATGCCTTCTTCGACCGCCGCGCGGGTGGCGTGGAGCGCGTCATCGACGCGATCTTTCTTTTCCTTCATTTCGATCTCGGTGGCCGCGCCGACCTTGATCACCGCCACGCCGCCGGCCAGCTTGGCCAGACGTTCCTGGAGCTTTTCGCGATCGTAGTCGGAGGTGGTTTCCTCGATTTCACGCTTGATCTGGCTGATCCGGCCCATGATGTCGGCCTGTTTGCCGGCGCCTTCGACGATGGTGGTGTTTTCCTTGGAAACGGTCACGCGTTTGGCGCGGCCGAGCTGCGCGGTGGTGACGTTTTCCAGCTTGAGGCCGAGGTCTTCGGTAATGCAAGTGCCGCCGGTCAGGACCGCGATATCCTGCAGCATCGCCTTGCGGCGGTCGCCGAATCCGGGAGCCTTGACCGCACAGACGTTGAGAATGCCGCGCATCTTGTTGATCACGAGAGTCGCAAGGGCTTCACCCTCGACGTCTTCGGCGATGATCAGAAGCGGCTTGCCGTCCTTGGCGACCGCCTGGAGCAAGGGCAGCATGTCGTTGAGGCTGCTGATCTTCTTTTCGTGGATCAGGAGATAGGCGTCTTCGAGCACCGCTTCCATGTTTTCGGCGTTGGTGACGAAGTAGGGAGAGAGATAGCCCTTGTCGAACTGCATGCCTTCGACCACGTCGAGGGTGGTTTCGATGGTCTTCGCTTCTTCAACGGTGATGGTGCCTTCTTCGCCGACCTTGGCCATCGCTTCGGCGATGATGTTGCCGATGGTGGTGTCGCCGTTGGCGGAGATGGTGGCGACCTGGCCGACCTGATCGCTGACCGACTTGCTCATTTTGCCGAGCTCGATGACGATCGCGGCGACCGCTTTGTCGATGCCGTGCTTGAGTTCCATCGGATTCGCACCGGCGGTGACGTTCTTGAGACCTTCGCGATAGATCGCTTCGGCCAGCACGGTGGCGGTGGTGGTGCCGTCGCCGGCGACGTCATTGGTCTTGCTGGCGACTTCCTTGACCATCTGCGCGCCCATGTTGGCGATCGGGTCCTTGAGTTCGATTTCCTTGGCCACGGTGACCCCGTCCTTGGTCACGGCGGGAGCGCCGAATTTCTTGTCGATGACGACGTTACGGCCCTTGGGGCCGAGCGTGGCTTTGACCGCTTTGCTCAAGAGGGTGACACCTTCGAGCATGGAACGACGGGCTTCTTCGGAAAACATCAGCTGTTTAGCCATGATTGAAAAATCTCCTTGGGATGGTTACTAATTTGAGAATGAAGTTCAGCCGACGATGGCGAGGATGTCATCCTGGCTGACGACCTTGTATTCCTTGCTGCCGACCTTGACTTCGGTGCCGCCGTAACGGCTGGTCAGGACGCGGTCGCCGACCTTGACGTCGAACGGGATCTTCGCACCCTTGTCGTCAAGCTTGCCGGTGCCGAGCGCGATTACGATGTATTCCTGCGGCTTTTCTTTGGCGGTTTCCGGAATCAGGATGCCGCCTTTCATTTCTTCGGTGTTTTCCGAGAGTTCGAGCAGGACGCGATCGCCCAGGGGCTTGATGGAAGACTTGGACATTTCTTTCTCTCCTTTTGGTTGGTTATCTGTTTTGCTTTTTGTTTGAATAACTCCGGCGAACCGTTCCCGGTCCGCCGGAGGATTGTCGCATCAGTCAACGACTTCGGCGTCAACCACACCGTCGTTGTTGCTCTTCGGCGGCGGCTGCTGCGAACCGGCGTCGCCGGCGCCCTGCTGCTGCTGGGCCTGCTGCTGGGCGGCGTAGACCGCTTCGCCGAGCTTCATGAGCTTTTCTTCGAGCGAACTCATCGCGGACTTCATGCCCTCGGTGTTGTCGGACTCGATTTCTTTTTTGAGCTTGGCGATGCCGTCTTCGATTGCGGCGCGGACGTCGGCCGGAACCTTGTCGCCGTGCTCCTTGAGCTGCTTTTCGGTCTGGTAGACCATCGAATCGGCGTGGTTTTTGGTCTCGATCTTGTCCTTGGCGGCTTTGTCGTCGGCTTCGTGGGCCTTGGCTTCGCTGACCATCTTTTCGATTTCGGAATCGGACAGGCCGCTCGAAGCGGTGATGGTGATCTTCTGCTCCTTGCCGGTGCCGAGATCCTTGGCGGTGACATGCAGAATGCCGTTGGCGACGATGTCAAAGGTGACTTCGATCTGCGGCATGCCGCGCGGCGCCGGAGCGATCCCGTCGAGCCGGAAACGGCCGATCGACTTGTTATCGCGTGCCATTTCGCGTTCGCCCTGGAGGACGTGAATGTCGACCGACGGCTGGTTGTCGCTGGCGGTGCTGAAGACTTCACTCTTCTTGGCCGGGATGGTGGTGTTGCGCTCAATCAGCTTGGTGGCGATGCCGCCCATGGTTTCAATCCCGAGCGACAGCGGGGTGACGTCGAGCAACAGCACGTCGTTGACCTGGCCGCCGAGCACACCGCCCTGGATCGCCGCGCCGACCGCGACCACTTCGTCCGGGTTGACCCCCTTGTGGGGTTCGCGGTCGAAAATCGCCTTGGCGGTTTCCTGAACCTTGGGCATGCGGGTCATCCCGCCGACCATGATCACTTCGTGGATGTCGCCGCGGCTGACGCCGGCGTCCTTCATACAGCTGGTGCACGGCGCTTTGGTGCGTTCCAAGAGACCGTCGCAGAGCTGTTCGAGCTGGGCGCGGGTCAAGGTCACATTCATATGAACCGGGCCGTCCTGATTCATGGTGATGAACGGCAGATTGATGTCGGTGCTCATGCTCGAAGAGAGTTCGCACTTGGCCTTTTCGGCGGCTTCCTTGAGCCGCTGCAAAGCCTGCGGGTCTTTGCGGAGGTCAACTCCGTTTTCCTTTTGGAAGACGTCCGCGAGGTGGTTGATCAGCACCTGGTCGAAGTCGTCCCCGCCGAGGTGGGTGTCGCCGTTGGTCGCCTTGACCTCAAACACGCCGTCGCCGATTTCGAGGACGGAGATATCAAACGTTCCGCCGCCGAGGTCGTACACCGCAACCGTTTCGTCGGCTTTTTTGTCAAGGCCGTAAGCCAGCGCGGCGGCGGTCGGTTCGTTGATGATCCGGAGCACTTCGAGCCCGGCGATCTTGCCGGCGTCCTTGGTGGCCTGACGCTGGCTGTCGTTGAAGTACGCGGGGACGGTGATCACCGCCTGGGTGACGCTGTCTCCGAGAAAAGCTTCGGCGTCGGTTTTCAGCTTCTGGAGAATCATCGCCGAGATTTCCGGCGGCGAATAAGTTTTGTCGCCGACCTTGACGTGGGCGTCTCCGTTGGAAGCTTCGACGATTTCATAGGGCACGAGCTCGCGTTCGCGGCCGATTTCGGAATATTTTCGGCCCATCAGACGCTTGATCGAGAAGATCGTGTTCTTGGGGTTGGTGACCGCCTGACGTTTGGCGGTCTGCCCGACCAGGCGTTCACCGGACTTGGTGAAAGCGACGATCGAGGGAGTGGTGCGGTTGCCTTCCGCATTGGGAATGACTTTCGCTTCGCCGTGGTCCATCACCGCAACGCAGCTGTTGGTCGTACCGAGGTCGATACCGATAATTTTACTCATATTGGAATCCTCCTGTGTTTTTTCATTCAATTGCACACTGGAGTATAAGCAACTCGCGTGCCAACTTGCCGCGAGGGGGAAACGAGCATCGGATTGTGCCAGAAAAGCCCGGATTGCGCCAAAGGGTGTGTCATTTTGTCCCGCGATTGCGACAGCGGTAGACAAAAGCGGGCGGCAGATTGCACCACACCACCTGACTGGTCTCGACCGTGTCAAAGAGTTCGTGGAGCTTTTTGCGGAAGCGCCGCCCGGCGGGCAGCAGCAGCCCCTGAACATAGGCAAAAGTGGTAAAGCAGCCGTCCGGCGCAAGCGAAGCGAGCACGCTTTGGAGGATTTCCAGCTGGAGTTCGTCGGGAAAAATCGCCCACGGCAGGCCGGAGACGATCACTTCGGCGGATTGGCGGCCGTGGCCTTTGAGGATATCGGGGAGATTGGCGGCGCTGTCGTGGTGGACGGAGAGGGCGGGGAAACGGCGCTTGAGCGCACAGCAGAGTTTTTCGTCAAGTTCGACGGCGAAACATTTGGCTTCGGCCCCGAGCAGCGGCAGGATTTCGCAGGTGATCACGCCGGTGCCGGGGCCGAGCTCGACCACCGTCCGTGCCGATTCGATGCCGATGCCGCGCACGATCGTCCGGCAGAGCTCGGGCGAGGACGGGCAGAGCGCGCCGACCTGGCACGGATTGGCGAGGAAACTGCGTAAAAGAGCGACTTTGCTCATTTGCCCGCCTCCCCCTTCGCCGGCGGAAAGATCCGGATGGCGACATCGGCGACCGCGACCGGCTCCGGCTCCGGCTGGTCCGGAGCAAGGTAGAGTTTGGCATTCTCGCGCGACACATAGACCACCGGCGGCCGGTCGGAACGCCGCAGGAGCGCCTGGTAATCCGCCACCGAAAGACAACGTTGCTTTGACTCGGGATAAGTCAGTCCGTAGTCGAACTCCCCCTCGGAAACCGCGAGCAGCAAATCAGGCTTTTCCCAGCTCCAGGCAGCGGCGTGGGCCATGCCGCGATGGGAAATTACAATTGCATCGGGCGGCAACTGCCGGCGGAGCTGCCGCAGCGCCTGTTCCGGCGACTTTTCGCCAAAAGCCGAATCCGGCATCGCCCATTGCCCGAAGACCACCAGGGGCGCCATTCCGGCGAAGAAAATCGCCAATTGGTCACGCCATGAGCGGCGGAAGGTCAGCGTCAGCAGCGCCCCCCAGCCGAACACCGCCACCGAGGCGAAAATGAGCGGCAGCCAGTCCGGCCGCCAGAGGAGGGTCTCGGGCAGGAAGCACCGCACCGCCGGCGCGGCGAGCGCGACCAGCATCAGGAGCAAGCCCAGCGCCACCATAATCCGGCGGAACAGTGGATACTCTCCGCCCTGCCGGAAGTAACAGGCCAAACCGACCGCGCCGAGGATCGCCAGCGGCGCGAAGCAGGGAAGAACGTAAGTCGCAAGCTTGCCGCTGGAGCACGAAAAGAAGAGAAACGGCAGCACCAGCATGCAGAGCGCGTAACGGACATAAGGCTTCGCCAGCAATTCCGTACGCCTGATCCAGAATCCGCGAATCGCGCAAGGCGCCAGCAGGGCCGCCGGGAAGCCGCCGAGCAGCAGCACCGGAATGAAGAACCAGAAGGGCTCGCCGTGCTGGCCGTCGGGGTTTTTGGCGAAAAAGCGGTTGAGGTGTTCCTCCATGACAAAGTAACGCCAGAAATCGGGTTCGCGCTGATGGATCAGAAGCGACCACGGCGCCGCCACCGCCACCGCCGCCAAAAGCGGAATCCAGGGCAGCGTAAAGAGATCGCGCCAGCGCTTCTGCCAGATCAGGAACGCCGCCGCCGTCAAGCCGGGTACGACAAAAGCGAGAAACCCCTTGGTGAGAAAGCCGAGCCCGGCAAAAACCCCGGTGAGGACCAGGAAAAAGATCCGCGGCCGGTTCCACTTTTCCTCCAGACAGGCGGGCAAAAAGGCCGCCATCGCGCCGAAAACGAAGAGCGTAGTCTGGCTGTCGAGCACGCCGAACGTGCCGACTCCGTAGACGATGCCGCTCGCAAGGTAGAGCACCGCCGCCAGCGCCGCCATGCGGTCGTCGCCGGTCTGCCGCCGCAAATACAGCGCCGCCAGCAGCGCGGTCAGTCCGGCCGCCAGCGCCGCCGGCAACCGCAGCGCAAAGGCGTTTTCGCCGAAGACCTTGAATGCAAGAACGGTCATCTGGTAACCGAGGCCGGGCTTCTCAAAGTAATGAAAATTGAGCAGACGGGGCGAAACCCAGTCCCCGCGCAGGATCATTTCGCGCGGGATTTCAGCATAGCGGAATTCGTCCGGCGCGACCATCGGCCGCAAGCCGAGCGGGACGATGTAGGCGAAGAGAAAAAACAGCAGCGCCGCGATATGGTGCCGCAACACAATCCGCATCGATCCGATCTCATAGATATTGCGCTCCGGATCGGGATTGAGCGCGGCGGGCGGGGTACCCGGTGAACCGGATGCGGGCGGCGATTTTTGAGTTTCACTCATATATTGTACTCCGTAAAGGCGAGATTGCTGGGTTTGTACACCGTCCGCCGGGTGGCGGGGGGCAGTTTGGCGGTGATTTCACCGAGGCGGCTGATCACCAGAATTGGCTTGTCGCCGGGCTGGAATGACGGATCGAGTGCTTCAACCTGCCAGCCCGGCAGTTGCCGGCGGACGAAGCCGAGCAGCTCGGGCTCGGTGTAGATTTGCGGTCTGGCGGCGAAACGCGAAAAGTCGTAGGCGTGAAGCGGCGCAACAAAGTCACGCGTCGCCATAAGCCTGGCCGGCAACGCGCGCGGCAGCACCAGATACACGAAAGCGAGGCCGATCATGAAGCCGCCGAACTGCCACAGCGGATTGCGGCTGGCACGGCCGTAACCGATCCAGACCAGCCAGATGATCCCGGCGAGCGCGGGTAGATAGTAAGGTTCGCGGCCGGGGCCAATCCACGGCAGCGCCAGCAGCAGCACCACCCCTGAGGCGATCATCATCATGGAGCTGCGCAGATTGCGCGAAAAGCGCTCGGGGTCCGGGTTTTCGGTGAAATAGCGCGCCATGGCGTAGCCCCCCGCCAGCGCCAGGGAGCCCATCGCCCCCAGCACCCCGGCGGCGGGCAGCACCAGACCCAGCGCCAGCGAGAATACCGCCAGCACCAGCGCCGAAAGCAACAGCGGCTCCTCGCGGAACGGCGCTTTGCGAAGCACCGTAATCCAGAGCGGCCAAAAGGGCAGAAACGGCAGCAGCGCCGCGATCAACAGCGGCTCCGGCGCCAGATCGGCGAACACCCCGGAGCGCAACACCCCGGCGGAAAAATGGAATCCGATCCCGCCGAGGAGAATTGCCGCCAGCCCGAGCCGCCGCGCCATGCCGTCGAGAAAAAAGGCGGCACAGCCGCCCAGCACCAAAAGTTGGAAGCACAAAACCAGCACCGGAAGTCCGGTCGCCGCGGTTCCGGCGGCAAACACCGCGAAACTGCCGAAATAGATCATTGCGGCAAACCACGCACTCCGCCTGGAACGCAGCCGGGCAAAGCCGGCCACCGCGAGGCCGCTGAGCAAAGTCGCCGCCACCGCCGGCAGCCGGGCGGCCAGAATGCTGTCTCCGAAGAAAGCCGGCGTCAGGTTGAGGGCGGAGAGTTCGTCCGGCACGAGCAAAGGCCGGGCGGCGGCCGCGGCCGCATACACGGTAACGACCAGCGCCGCGGGCCAGAATTGCCGCACTTTTGCGATATTGATCATAAAGATGTCCTGATTTCGCCTTGCGGGAGCGCGTCCGGCCCGGTGAATCCGGCCTCAGTCCTGAAGTGCACGCAAGTGTCCGTCTTTCCCGCCAATCTTATATAATATCCCCTTTTCGGCGGTTTGGCAAATTTCCGGCTTGATTTTTCATCAATCAGGCGCTACTTTTTGCCGGATTCAACCCGGAGTTACCTTATGAGAAGTTTGAAAATAGAGGGCGGAGCGCCGATTCGCGGCGAAGTCACCATCGGCGGCAACAAAAATGCCGCGCTGCCGATGATCGCGGCCTGTATCCTGACCGATGAACCGATCGTCCTGCGCAATCTTCCCGACATCCTCGATGTGCGTTCGATGCTGGACATCGCCCGCGAACTCGGGGCGGAAGCCGAATTCGCCGACAACACGCTCCGTTTCCACTGCCCCAAACTGATGAAGACCGAGGTCAGCCGCGAACAGTGTTCGCGCAACCGCACGAGCTTCCTCTTTGCGGCGCCGCTGCTCGCCCGCGGCAAGGCGGCGACGCTCTATCCCCCCGGCGGCGACGTAATCGGCCGCCGCCGCCTCGACGGGCACTTGTACGGACTGCGCAAACTCGGCGCCGAGCTGGTCTTTGACGACGCTTACCGCTTCACGCTGCCGGACGGACTGGTCGGGCGCGAACTCTTCCTCGACGAGGCGAGCGTCACCGCGACCGAGCAGATCCTGCTGGCGGCGGTCACCGCCCGGGGAACCACCATTCTTTACAACGCGGCCTGCGAACCCCATGTCGCCGACCTCGCCGATATGCTCAATGCGATGGGGGGCCGAATCAGCGGACACGGCAGCAACACCATCACCATCGAGGGAGTGGCGAAACTCCACGGCGTCGATTACAGCGTGGTCGGCGATCATATCGAGGCGGGAAGCTTCATCGCCCTCGGCGCGGCCTGCGGCGGCGAACTCGTGATCAAAGGGACTTCGGCGGCGCGGCATTACTGGATGATCCGCCGTGTTTTTGAACGGCTGGGGGTCAAACTGGAGCTGTATCCCGATTACATCCGGCTCCCCGGCGGGCAGGATCTCAGGGTGGAGAACGACTTCGGCGGCCACACTCCGGTGCTGTCCGACGGCACCTGGCCGCAGTTTCCTTCGGACATGATGAGCTGTACGATTGTGACCGCGACCCAGTCGCAGGGATCGACGCTGTTTTTTGAGAAGATGTTCGAGAGCCGGCTCTACTTCGTTGACCGGCTGATCGGGATGGGCGCCAACGCGATTGTCTGCGACCCCCACCGGGTGGTGATCAGCGGACGCAGCAAGCTCTCGGCGGTGACCATGTCGAGCCCGGACATCCGGGCCGGGATGGCGATGGTGATCGCGGCGATGTGCGCGCGCGGCACCAGCACCATCCACTCCGCCGACATCATCTACCGCGGCTACGAAAATCTGGTCGCCAAGCTGACCGGCATCGGGGCCAAAATCAGCGAAATGCAATAAAATTACCCCGTCAACCCGAGGAGTGAGGCAAAATGGCAGCTACCGTGGTTCAAGTCCGCCTGGACGCCGGCCAGGCGCCCGGCGTGATCCGCAAACTCAACGGCGTCAATCTGGCCCCGCCCACGGTATGGGAAAAAGCGGCACTCGACCTCAAAAAAGAGTTCGCCGCACTGCGTTCGCCGCTCTGCCGGCTTCACGATGCGCCGCTCGACAATCCGGGGATGAGGCTGGTGGACATTCCGCAGATATTCGGCAACTTCGCCGCCGACGCCGACGACCCGGCCAACTACTATTTTGCCCAGACCGACGATTACATCCGGAACGCCTTGAGTTGCGGCACGCCGGTTTTGTACCGGCTCGGGATCAGCATCGAGCACTCGGTCAACAAATACTGGAGTTACCCTCCGGCCGACCAGGCCAAGTGGATCAAAATCTGCACCAACATCATCCGCCATTACAACGAAAAATGGGCCGACGGCTTCGAGTGGAACATCGAATACTGGGAAATCTGGAACGAGCCGGATCTCTCGCCCAACATGTGGACGGAGGATTTCGGGCGCTACATCGAACTCTACACCGCCGCCGCCAAGGCGCTCAAAGCGCGCTTCCCGGCGATCAAAATCGGCGGCCCGGCGATCACCAATTACCGGGCACAGGACGGCCGGGTGCTGGTCGAATTCCTCAATGGCTGCCGCCGGGCGGAAGCGCCGCTCGACTTCCTGAGCTGGCACTGCTACACCGCCGACCCCGACGAATTGATCGCCGAGCCGGAGGCGGTGCGCAAAATCGCCGCCGCACACGGCTATCCCGAAGTCGAACTCCAGCTCAACGAGTGGCATTACTTCAACGGCGACTGGCGCAAGCTCCGCGGTGACCCGGCCTACTGCCGGGAGTGCATGGAAAGTTTGGCCGGGTTCAACGGCACCGATGCGGCGGCCTTTGTCGGCGCGGTGCTGACCGGCTGGCAGGATACGCCGCTGACGATGGGGATGTATTACGCGGCGACGGTGTGCGCCGGCTGGGGACTTTTTGACCAATACGGCATCGCGCGCAAGACGTACTACGCGATGCGCGCCTTTGGCGAAATGACCGGTTTTCCCGAACGTTTGTGGGCGATTTCGGACGGGGCCGAGGTGCGGGTGCTGGCGGGGCGCAATCAGCGCGGCCAGTACGCGCTTCTGATCAGTTGCTTCAAATCGTCGGCTGAGACGATCAAAATCGACCTTGGCGACGCTTTTTCGGCCGGCAAATGCACGGTTTTCGCGATCGACGCCGAGCGTGACTTTGAGGTGGTCAGCCGGACGGTGGAGGACGGCAAGCTGCGGATCAACCGCCTGCCGGGTTCCTCGGTATACCTGGTCCAGTCGGTTTGAAACGTATCAAATTTTTCTTTTCCCGGCTCTGAAAGTCTCTTGCTTTTTGCTGTTCCCGAGAGTAAATTAAACTGCAATAAAAACGATTCAGGAGATTTTTTCCCATGAATAAAAACCGGCAAAGCGCAGTGGCGGCGAATCTGGCGTGGTTCCGCAATTCGGGGGTTTACGACCTCAAGTGGGGGGTGGCGGAGCGGATCGCGATCACTTCGGGCAATGAAGCGATTGAGAAGATGAAATCGGCGTTTCCGGCGTGGACGCAGCATGATGGTTACTGTGTGATCGAGCAGCGCCGGGCGGACTGCAATTTTCAGGCGGCGCTGTTATTTTTGCTGGCGGGGGAGTACGAGACCGGGATTGACTTGCTGGACTATCTTTATTTCCGGAGCGGGATGTTGTTTCACAAGGAGACGGCGCCGCCGGTGCCGGAGGGGGCGTGGCAGTGGTCGCACATCAAGCAGACGCCGGTGCCGTATTTTGACGACAATGCGTGGTGTCTTTTGATCCAGAAGATTGTTGCGCGGCTTTATCCGGAGCTGGACCGGCGTTACGAGCTTAATTTCTGGGCGGACAAGTTGCTGACGGCGATGGAAGCGGCGATGGCGCGGACGTTTGGGGCGGAGTTGCCGGACAATGCGAAGTTCTGGCGTGATCCGGAGCGGGTTTGGTATGGGAATTATTACTATCCGCACTTTGGGGCGTTGAGCTGTATGGCGTTGGCGGCGGCGGGGAGTGAGTCGCCGGAGATCGGGCGGTATGCGGGGCATATTGAGGTGCACTTGGGGGAATGGAATGCGAGTGAATTGAGTTATGCGATACTCGGGATGAGTTTTGTTGCGGCGTTGCGCGGGTGTGAGCGTTGCCGGAAGTTGGCGGAGGCGTTGGGGGAGCGGTTATTGGCGAAGCAGGACAAAGCGACCGGGAATTTTCCGTCGGAGCATGAGGCGGAGGCGCCGGCGGGGATGGAGAAGGTGGATACGATATACACGGTGAACTGGGCTTTGCTGGCGTTGCAGTGTATGGCGGATTTGACTGGGGATGGCCGGTATGTGGAGGCAAAGGGGAGGTTGGCGGGGTTGTTGCTGGCGATTCAGGATCAAGCGCCGGAGTTGGCGTTTCGGGGGTGTTGGCGGGGGATGTATGATCTTTCGTCGGGGAGTTGGGGTGGGGGAGACCGGTATGAGGGGGGTGCGGGGAGTATTTATACGGGCTGGACGAATGCGCCGATCGGGATCGGGTTGCTGCTGGAGGACCGCAACCAGGCACTCTTCTCACTGCTAAAAAAATAAAAAATAAAAAAAACCGCCGTCAGGCGGAATCCCGCCCCCCGTCGTACGGGGTCGCAGTCCAGCGCGCGAAAAGCGCTGGTCGCTCCGGCTCCACCGGAGCGAAGCTAAGCGAAGCGCTCCCCCCTGCGCGGGCGGAGCCCGCTCCTCTCTGCGGGAGCGAGGTCGGCAGACGTGTCACGAAGTGACCGGCGAACGACATCGAGCGAAGCAGACCGGGGTGGATATGGGAGAAGGTTTCGCACGGAGGCACGGAGGCACGGAGGGGGGAGAGATTTTGGAATAGAGTATCGAGGGCGGGCGCTGGCGCGGCCGGGCGCTCCGACACCTGCGGCGTCGGAGCTCGGGCCGGGCTCAGCGGCGGAACTCGTTCCGCCTCTTTGAGCTGGGGCTTCGCCCGGGGCGGGAACGGTGAGGCTTTGCCTCACACTCCACAAGAGGGCTCCGCGCCCTCTTGACTCCGCGCAAGGGCACTGCCCTTGACCGGGGTACGGCACAAGGCACGCAGGAACACACAACCCAAGGATCAACTATGAACTGGCAACCCTACATCGAACGTTACGAAAACGAACTCC
>JBFWIO010000048.1:0-12239 GCA_050255955.1 Victivallaceae bacterium | reverse complement strand
GAAATAATCTCTGGAAAGCTTTAAAAAAGAGGATATAGTATCCGGCAAAGGCAACCATGCGCCGGAGCCGCGTTTCCGGGGGTCCGCATGAACGTTCAACCCAGCGAGGATTTGATGAAGCAAGTATATTTCGCCGTCGCCGTATGCGCCGCCGCCGCCTGGCTCGCGCCGCTTGCCGGATGCCGGAGTTTCCAGCCGGAGGAGCATTTCCGTGAAACCACCCCGGCGCTGGACCGGCGCATCATCGGAAGTTGGGAGCTTGAGACGCTCTCCAGTCCGGATGCCGCCGATCTGACGAAACCGGAAAAGGCCGTCACCATCACCTTTGCCGCCGGCCGGATCAGCGGCTGCGCCGGGGTCAACAACTTTTTCAGCGAATACATGCTGACCGGGGAGATGATCAAATTCGGCCGGATCGGCACCACCATGATGGCCGGGCCGGGCCTCGAATACGAACGTCAGGTGCTCGGCGTGCTCAACCAGACCGACCGTGTCGCGATCGAATCGACTTCGCTTTGTTTCTACCGCGGCGACGAATTGCTCGCCACCTTTAAACCGCTTGCCGTCAAAGCCCAAAACTGAGGTAACCCAATGCCGAATACGATTTTCCACGACCTGCTTGATCTCGCGGTCCAATCCGACGCCTCCGATTTGCACATCAAAACCGGCGCACCGACGGTCTTCCGGGTAGGCAACAGCCTGGTCGACACCAGCTTCACCGCCGACGCCGCGGCGATGGCCCGCTTCTGCTCCGAAATCGCCACTCCGGAACAGCTCGAAGTCTTCCGCAAAACCGGCGACCTCGACCTTTCGCTGCTGGAGGAAAACGTCGGCCGTTTTCGCGTCAACATCCACCGCCAGCGCGGCACCACCAGTATCAATATGCGCTATGTCAAAAACACCATCCGCACCTTTGAAGAACTCGGCCTCCCCGCTTCGATCGCCAAAATCGCCGAAATGCCGCGCGGCATCGTCTTCTTCACCGGAACCACCGGCTCCGGGAAATCCACCTCGATGGCGGCGGTGCTCGAATACATCAACCAGCGCGAGCGCAAACACGTAATCACCATCGAGGATCCGATCGAATACGAATTCACCGACAATCTGTGCCTCTTTGAACAGCGCGAAGTCGGCATCGACACCGATTCCTTTGAATCGGCGCTGATCCACTCGCTGCGCCAGGACCCGGACATCATCATGGTCGGGGAAATGCGCGACAAAACCAGCTTCGAAGCCGCGCTCCAGGCCGCCGACACCGGACATTTGGTGATCACCACGCTCCACGCCACCAACGCCTATCAGTCGGTCAACCGTATCCTCGACCTTTACGAAAAAGAGGAGCAGGACGCCATCCGCGAAGCGCTTTCGCTCAACCTCGCCGCGATCATCTCGCAACGGCTGGTGTCCAAAGCGATGGGCAACGGCCGGGTTCCCGCCTGCGAGATTATGATCAACAACGGGGTCATATCCAAACTCATCGCCGACAACAAGCTCGACAAGCTCCCCGGCGCCATCGCCGGCAGCGTCAACGACGGGATGTGCACATTCAATCAGTGTTTGCTCGGGTTGGTCAACGACGGCGTGATCACCGAGGAAGACGCCCTGATCGAATCCGACAATCCCGAGGCGCTCAAGATGAACTTCGAGGGCATCTTCCTCTCCTCCGGCAACGGCGGCCTCGGCGACTGACCATGAAACGCAAAAACCAACTTGGCGGGGCCATGCTGGCCGCCGGATTCGCGGTCGCCGCCCAAACCACCGACATCGCCGCGATCGACAAGAATTTCCGGCCGGCCACCATCGGCGACGTCGCGGTCAACTATTATGACGCCCTCGCGGGAGCTCCCTTTGAAGTCACCGGCTTCGCCTGGCGCAAGCCGGGCGGCGAACTCTACCGGATTCCCGCCGAACTCACTTCGGAACAGACCAGCGAGGGGGTCATCGCTTTGGCAAAACACACCTCGGGCGGCGCGGTCCGCTTCCGCACCGATTCGCCGTACCTGGCGATCCGCGCCACGTTGCGCGCCGGGTCGGATATGAATCACATGCCGCGCAGCGGCAGTTGCGGCTTCGACCTCTTCCAGTCCGATGCCAAAGGCGCAAGTCACTACAACACCACCATACAGCCAAGCCCGGAACACCTCAAAGGCGAAGTCCTCGAACGCAAAGCCAACTCATTTGCCAAAGCCGGCGAAATGCGCGACTGGGTGATCTACCTCCCGCTCTACGGCGGCGTTCAGAGCCTCGAAGCCGGCATCGCGCCCGGGGCGAAACTTGAAGCTCCCACGCCGCACCGGATCGCCAAACCGATCCTCTTCTACGGCTCCTCGATCACCCAGGGCGGCTGTGCTTCGCGACCGGCCAATAATTACACCACCATGCTCTGCCGCGCCGTCGATGCACCCCAGATTAATCTCGGCTTCTCCGGCAACGCCAAAGGCGAAATCGCGCTTGCCGAGGCCATCGCCGGTCTCGACCTCGCCGCGTTCGTCTACGATTACGACTACAACGCCCCCGGCGCCGCCCACCTTGCCAAAACCCACGAGCCCTTTTTCCTCAAAATCCGCGAGAAAAACCCTGATTTGCCGATCATCATGATGAGCAAGTGCTCCGGCCCCGACGCCAAACGCCGCGACATCATCAAAAAGACCTGCCAGAACGCCATCGACCGCGGCGACCGCAACGTCTATTTCATCGACGGCTCCGAACTCTTCGGCGAACCCGGCAAAGACTATTGCACGGTTGACGGCTGTCATCCCAATGACCTCGGCTTCTATCAGATGTACCGCCGCGTCCTCCCGGTGCTCCGGCAGGCGCTCGACAAGCGGTAATGATTGAAGCGGTTCCGTTCCGGGGCAAGGTGCATCCGCATCGCCCCGGAGCGTTTTTTTGCCCGGAAACGGTCTCGCGCCCCCTCCCCCGCTCCTCCTGATTTCCCATCTTCCCCAACGGGCGGGATGCGCCCGCCTGACAGCTCAGGGAGCGGCAGCGGGCGGCGGCGGGAGCTGGAATTTGACGACGCGGGTGGCGGCGAGGCGGCGGACGGCAAAGTTGAAGCTGGTTTTGTCTTTGACCAAAGCTTCGAAGTCTTTGACCGATTTGACGCTCCGGTCATCGATGCTGAGGATGATTTCGTAGGGTTTGAGGCCGGCGACGGAGGCGGGGCTGCCGGGGCGGATTTTGGCGATGAGGAGGCCGGGGTCGTCGGGTTTCATCCGGAAGAAGTTGCGGACTTCAAAGGTCGGTTCGACGACGGTGAGCCCGATATTTTTTTCAACGAAACGGGGGGCGTTGCTGAAATCGGGGGGCATTTTTTCGAGGGTAAGTTCTTTCTCGCCGAGTTCGCCGCTGCGGAGGATGCCGAGCGCGATTTTGCGGCCGATGCCGAGCTTGGTAAGGCGGTTGGTGAGCTCGTTTTCGGCAGGCGGCCAAGGGGTGGGGATCTGGTCGAAGAAGCGTTCGGGGATCTGATCGTAGCGGTCCCATGGGAATTCGGCGAGATATTCGTTGCGGTTGAATTCGTAGCCCTCGATGGTAATCCGCCGCTGGGAGTCGACAGGACGCAAATAGAGCAGGATGTCACCGGCCTGTAGGCCGAGCCTGGCGGCGGGGGAGTCGGCCTGAATGCTGGTAATGAGGATGCCTTTGCGGCCATTTTCGGTCTGGGTGGAGCTGTTGTTGTCGCGGGCGAGCTCGGGGGTCAGGCTTTGGAAGTCGGCGCCGAGCCAGGCGGTCTGGTTGCGGTCGGCGGCTTTGCGCGGAATATTATTGGCGTCAAAGAGCTCTTCGGAATGAAAGACGGCAGCGAGCTGTTCGCCGGTGACCGGTTTTGCGGAGTTTTCGCCAAAGCGCTCAAGATTGTCGCGGCGGAGCAGCGGCAACAGCAGAATCCGGTTGTCGGGCGTGAAAAGGAACCCGTGTTCGCGGTTCTGGTAGGTGGTTTTCGGGATCAGGAAATCATCGCGTCCGACCTCGAACCCGGTGAGTTGTACCGGCGTGACGTGGATACGCAATTTGCCGTCAAAGTTGCGGATGGTGGCGGCGTTGAGAAGTTGGTCGAGCCGTCCGGCGGGGCGCTTGGGATCAAAGGACAAACCCTGGCCGGGCAGTTCGGTCCGGGGCTTGACGATCAGTGCGCCGAATTCGCCGAGCGAACCGACGAAGTCGCAATCGATCATCTTGTCGCCGTCGAGGATGAAGATGCGGTCAAGCCGGGCGGTCTGGCTGGGGTCGAGACGGAGATTGACCAGCATTTGGCCGTCGGCAAGTTTGATGCCGATGCCGTCGAATTCGTTTTTGTTCTTCTCATCGCGGTTCATCCTGCGCATAATCTGGGGAGTGTTGCTGTCTTCGACCGCCAATCGGAGCCGGATCGGATAGATATTCTCCTTGAGCATGGCACTGAAGCGGTCGAGTTCAGCCTGGCGGTCGGCGGCGCTCCGGCAAGGCCAGTTTGCGGGGGGAGCGGAGCGGTCGGCGGCGAGCGGGAACTTTTCGTTCATGTTGATGGTCGCGACGTTGCCGGAGCCGTCGACGAGGAGCATATTGGGTTTGAGCTTGCGGTAATCGAGGCCGGTTTCGAGATTGCGGAAAGCGCTGTCGGCGCTGTCCGGCAGGACGCCTGCGATGGCCATGCCGTCCTCTTCGACGATAAAGAAGTTGTAGCGTCGGGCATCCGCGGCGAGCGGCGCGAAATGAAGCGGCTTGAGTCCTTCGGGGGCGGTTTTCAGCTTCAGTTTCACGGCATTGCGGTCGGGATAATAGGCGACGATTTCGGCGGGATACGACTTGCCCTTGAAGACCGCTTCGATCCGGTCGAGCCATTCCGGGACCAGATGGAGGTCGGAGGCGATAATTTCATCGGGAGCGACCGCGTAACCGGGCTGGGCCATCGGACGGCGCTCCTTGACCAGCTCTTCGACGCCCTGGGAGTGAAACTCGCCGCAGTTGGGGCATAGATATTGTACCCGCATCTCCGGCATTTCGCCGTTGGCGTTGACTTTGAAATAAGTGTTGACCTTGACCGCCGAATCGCCCAGACGGGAAAGCAGTTGCCGGTTGAGCACGGAGCCGTCCGGGACGGCGGGTTCGGCTGCGGCGAGGCTGCAACCGAGCGATATCAGTGCGGCGAGAATGAGTTTTCCGGTCATGGCTGCTCCTTGTTGTAGTCATTGAGGTAATCAAGCACGATACGGCGGGGCACGCCGTTGCGGAGGATATCGATTGAAATCCGGTTTTTGCGGTCGATTTCGCGAAGCGAGCGGTCGTAGGCGGCGCGGAGTTCATCGAGGGTGGCGACCGGGGTGCCGTCCACCGCCTTGATGATGTCGTGGCGGTTGAGCCGGGCATTGACGGCGTTGCCGAAGTTGTCGATGCCGTAGACGAAAACGCCTTCGTTGCAGTAGAAATAGAGGTTGGGTGTGTCGAAACGGTTGATTTCCTTGGCGGTGAAGCCCCAGCGCGGGAAAGCGATTTCGCCGCCCTCGACCACGCCTTTGGCGCGCGGCGCGGCGGTGAGTTCGAGGGTCTCGCCGTTGCGGGCCACGGTGAAGCGGACTTCGCGGTCAAAGGGGAACAAGCCGAGTTCGCGGCGGAGTTCAGGCAGATCCTCCCGGTTGAGCGCGGTGACCGACTTGCCGTCGATGGCAATGATGCGGTCGTGGGGCAGAAAGCCGGCGCGGCGGGCCGGACTGCCGGGCTCGGTGCCGGCGATCATCACACCGTTGGTGTAGTTGAAATAGATGTTGAGGTCAAAGTCATGCAGCGGCTGGAGCCGGAAGCCGAACCAGGCCCAGTTGACTTTGCCGTATTCGCGCAAGCGCGGCAGCACCGCGATGATCACCGGCGAGGGAATGGTGAAGCCGAGGGTGCCGCCGGTCAGCGCGCCGAGGGTGTTGATGCCGACGACTTCGCTCCGGGTGTTGACCAGTGGTCCGCCGGAGTTGCCGGGGGAGATGGAGGCGTCGGTCTGATACCACAGCGAATACTCGCCGTTGGCGGGGAGATAACGCCTTGCGCAAGAGATGATGCCGATCGAGACCGAGCGGGCGAGGCCCCACGGAGCGCCCATCGCCATCACGAAGTCGCCCTCGATGACGCGGTCGGCGGCAAGCCGGGCAAAGGGGAGCCCGGGAGCCCCGGCGGGGCGTTCGAGCTTGAGCAGTGCGAGGTCGAGGTCTTTGTCGCTCCCGATGATTTTGGCGGGAAACGCCGAGCCGTCGTGGAGGAGGCAGCGGATTTCGCGGGCTTTGTCGATGACGTGAAAGTTGGTGAGGAGTTCCCCGTCGGCGGAGATGAGAACGCCGCTTCCGGTGACTGCCGCTGCGCTTTCCTTGCCGCCCTGGAGGTCTTCGCGGATGACTTTCAAATAGACCACTGCCGGGAACACCCGGTCGCTCGATTGGCGGACGACCTGTTGGAATTCGGAGTTATAGAGCGAGAGTCCGGCTTCGCTCCGGCAGCCGCCGGCGAGTGCCGTGAGCATACCGATGGCGGCAACGAGAATCAAAGCGTGGTTCTTCATCGAAGTCCTTTCTGTATCGAGATCCGGCCCCGGAGTTTTCATTTCCCTTGCGAGCGGATGCGTTTGCTCATGTTGAGGTAATCGTCGGCGCGGATTTTGCGGTCGAGGGGGCGTGCCGCCAAGCCCGTACCCCGCGCCCCGCGTGCCGCCAAGCCCGTACCCCGGTCAAGGGCCGCGCCCCGCGTGCCGCCAAGCCCGTACCCCGGTCAAGGGCCGCGCCCTTGCGCAGAGTCAAGAGGGCGCGGAGCCCTCTTGCGGAGTGTGAGGCAGCGCCTCGCCGTTCCCGCTCCGGGCGGGCGCACTGCGCCTTTGACTCCCGCCGCTCCGTTGTCGCGGGTGGCCAGGAGCTACATCGTGCGTTATCCCCCCCCCGAGCCGAGAGAGCGTCAGCGACCGGCGAGCTCACCCGAGGCCGACGTTCGGCCGCCGCAGGTGTCGGTGCGACCGGCCGCGCCAGCGCCCACGCTTGATATCCTATTCCAGAACTCTCCCCCTCCGTGCCCCCGTGCCTCCGTGCGAAACCTTTCCCCCGCTCACAGCCCTGCTTCGCTCAATCGCGCATCGCAATTCGCGTTGCTCTTGCGCCGCTTGTTTCGCTCCCGCAGAGTAGAGTCGGCTCCGCCGACATTGGGGGGAGCGCTTCGCTTAGCTTCGCTCCGGTGGAGCCGGAGCGACCAGCGCTTTTCGCGCGCTGGACTGCGACCCCGTACGACGGGGGGCGGACGCAAGCTGCGCTTGCTTTTTTTTAGCCTGCGGCGCTTTTTTTTAGCCTGCGGCGCTTTTTTTTAGCCTGCGGCGCTTTTTTTTAGCCTGCGGCGCTTTTTTTAGCCTGCGGCGCTTTTTTTATTTTTCGTCCGGCGCGGTCGGCTCCTTCACCTTGCCCAAGTACTGCGGCAACTCAAGCCCCGCCATCGTCGCCACATCCTGAAGCGGCGGCAAACTCTTGATCATCCCACTCAAAAAATTCGCCGTCGCCCCCTTGCCATCCACATTGGTCCCCCCATCCCAAACCGTGATCTTGTCAATCTTGATGTTCTTGATCGCCTCCGCCTGCTGCGCCACAATCTCCTGAATCTTTTCTATCAACAACATCTTGGCCGCAGCATCCGCATCCGCATTGCAAGAACCAATAATCGCTTTGTACCCCTCCGCCTTCGCTTTCAGAATTTCAAAGTTACCCCGCGCCTCCGCTTCCAGCTGCGCATAAATCGCATCAGCATTCCCGCGCGCCTCCCGACGCAATTTCTCCGCTTCCGCATCAGCCGCAATCTCAATCTTCTGACGCTCGATTTCAGAGTGGACTATCACCTCCGCACGCTGCCGCTCCGTTTCCATTTTGGCACGCGCAATCTGCGCTTCGGCCTCAGCTTCAAAACGCGCCCTCTCAATCTGCGCCGCCGCCACCTGACGGGCGGCTTCAGCCAGCCGGTAGGCTTCAGCTTCCTGCTCGGCACGAATCGCGTTCGACTTGGCAATCTCAATCGCGGCAATGTTTTCCCCCTGCGTCGCCGTCGAGTCAGCCTGCTTGACCGCAATACGACGGTCGCGGTCGGCGTTGGCTTCACCGGACGCCGCGTTGGCCTCGGCCAGCGACACCGCGATACGCTGCTGCTTGTGCGCCTCAGCCGAACCGATGCTCCCCTTGCGCTCTTCCTCGGCAACGTCGATAATCGCCCGGTTGATCGCTTCGGCGGCAGCTCGTTTCCCGATCGCCGCAATATAGCCGGATTCGTCGGTAATGTCGGTAATGTTGACGTTGAGAAGCTCCAGACCGATCTTCTTCAACTCCTCCGCCACGTTGTCCTCAACCGCGCGCAAAAAGGTTTCGCGGTCGGCGTTGATTTCTTCAATCGTCATCGACGCGATCACCAGACGCAACTGCCCGAAAATAATGTCCTTTGACAACTCCGCTATCGCATCCGGAGTCTGGCCGAAAAGACGCTCGGCGGCATTCCCCATAATCTCCGGACTGGTGCTGACCCCGACCGTAAACACGCTCGGCACACTGATGCGGATGTTCTGTTTGCAGAGCGCATTGCTGAGATTCACCTCAATCTGCATCGGGCGCAACGAAATATAGCCGTAATCCTGAAACACCGGCCAGACGAACTTCGCCCCGCCGTGGATACAGCGCGCCGCCCGCTCCCCGCCGGTCTTCCCGTAAATCACCATGATCCGGTCGGACGGACACTTGCGGTAAAAATTGACCCAGGAAATGAAAATAACCAGCAGCACCAATGCCGCCAGTACTCCGATAATGACTACTCCGCTTACCATTCTTGTTGCTCTCCCCGCATTTTGAGTTATTGGATCTTTGTCACGACAAACAATTCATCGGTAATCATTTCCGTCACCTTGACCGGAGTGCCGGACGCAATCGCCTCGTCAGCCACCGCCGCGATCTGGCGCGTACAGTGCGGCAAATGCACCGTCACTTTGCCGCCCGGCGCGCGCCCCGGCGGCAGCGAAAGGTAAACCTCGCCCCGGCAGCCGATGTAGGTGACCGGCCGGATGTTGCCCGACTGCTGCATTTTGAGCAGAAGCCACAGCGTCAGCGAAGTCAGGAACATCATCAGCAAGCCGCAGCCGAAAGAGATCAAAAAGCCGTTGATGCCGCGATCTCCCCAGAACACCCCCGCCCAACCGAAGAAGGCGAGGAACGAAATCACGCTTTTGATCGACAGAATCTTAAGCCCGGCAATCTCGCCCTCGTGGCCGTGTACGCTGATGTCGGCATCAGCCGAATCAAGATCCTGACCGCCGCCGCCGAAAAACAAGGTCACAAACAGCATGAACAAAAACACCACCGACCCGAATGTGGCGCAGAAAAGATAAAAGCCGCCGGCATTCGACAGCAGTTGCTGGACATTGGACATCATTTAATTGCCGCCCTCCCAAGTTGAATTTACCCGGTTGCCACCGCTCCTCCGATTGCGTCAGCATCAGATTTACCCTAAAATTAACGCGTCATTTTCGCAATACAATATCCGGAACCTGATTTTTGCCGCTTTTTTGAAAATATTTCCAATATTATTATGATTTCGATTGACTTTTGCACCAGTAACATCTATATTTTTGGTGCTAAGTATAAAAATATCGAATGAGGGTGTCATGGCCAGTGTAAAAATTCAAAAAACGCCGACCGTAAGGCGGTTGCCGACCTACTTGTACAAGCTCCTCGAAATGCAGAAAGAAGGCGCTTCGATCGTTGCCGCACCGGAGCTGGCGAGGTATATGAACCTCACCGAAATCGTCGTCCGCAAAGACCTCGCGGTGACCGGAGTAACCGGCCAGCCCGGGGTCGGCTTCAAGATTCCGGAGCTGGTCAAGGCGATCCGGACTTATCTGCAATGGGAAATCCCGTCGCCCGCCATTCTGGTCGGCGCCGGCTCGCTCGGACACGCGCTGCTCGGCTACGAGGGCTTTGAGGAATACGGTCTCAAGATCATCGCCGCCTTTGACGCCGATCCGGCCAAAATCGGCGGCCTGGTCTACGGCCGCCCGGTCTATGATATCGCCGAAATGCCGGAGAAACTCCGTGATTCCGGCATCGAAATCGGAATCATCTGCGTTCCCGCCGCCCACGCCCAGCAGGTCGCCGACCGGATGGTGGCATGCGGCATCCGCGGCATCTGGAACTTCGCCAACGTCAGCTTGCGCGTGCCTGACGAAGTGATCGCCCAGCGCGAGGTGATCGCCGGCGGATTCGCCGTACTCTCAGTCAAAATGGGGCAGAAAGCCAAAACCATATAAAGAAAAAGGATACCAGAAGTATGCAGCAGACTCAGGAGAAAGCCGGCGCGGCGGCGGAGCGTTTCGCCGAAGTGGACCGGATTCTCGGCAAAAACGGCTACCGGGCGGCGAATCTGATTCCGATCCTGCAGGAAGTACAGGAGATTTACAAGTATCTGTCGCGCGACACCATCGGTTACGTCGCCGCGGCGATCGGGGTGCCGCCATCAAGGGTGTACGGAGTGGCCACCTTTTATGCCCACTTCTCGATGCAGCCAAAGGGCAAATACATTCTGAAACTCTGCGACGGCACCGCCTGCCATGTCAAAAAATCCCATGCCGTCCTCCACGCCCTTTACGCCCGGCTGGGGTTGAGTGCCGAAAAGCACACCAGTGACGACGGTCTCTTCACCGTCGATACGGTCAGCTGCCTCGGCGCCTGCGGACTGGCTCCGGTGATGATCGCCAATGATGAAGTCCACGGCCAGCTGACCCCCGATGAGGCGGTCAAAATCGTTGACAAACTGGCCGCACTCGAAAAGAATAATTGAGGAGTTCCCACCCCAAATGCCCAAGATCGACCTCGAAAAAATCGCTTCCGACTACCATTCCCGGGAGAAAAATGTCAAACGCCGGCTGACCCTCTGCGGCGGCACCGGCTGTATCGCCAACGGTTCGCTGGAAATCCGGCGCGTCCTGCTCGAAGAATTCGCCAAACGCGGCATTCCCGCGGAAATCGAGCTCCGCGCCGAAACCCCCGAAAATGCCACTTACATCTCCAAAAGCGGCTGCCAGGGCTTCTGCCAGAAGGGACCGCTGCTCCATATCGAGCCCGACAAAATCCTGTATACCCACGTCAAAGCCTCCGATGTGCCCGAAATCATCGAAAAAACCCTGATCGGCGGCGAAGTGATCGACCGCTTGCTCTACAAAGACCTCAAAACCGGCTGTTCCTGTGTCGGCGACGCCGAAATACCCTTTTATAACCGTCAGCATCGGGTGGTGCTCGCCAACTGCATGATCGAGCCCGATGACATCGCCGAATACATTGCCCGCGGCGGTTATCGCGGAGCGGAGAACGCGGTCACCCGCATGAGCCCCCAGGAGGTCTGCCAGACCGCGATGGATTCAGGTCTCCGCGGCCGCGGCGGCGGCGGCTTCCCGACCGGGCTCAAGTGGAAGCTTACCTTGGCCAGCCGCAACGACAAAAAATATGTCATCTGCAACGGCGACGAGGGCGACCCCGGCGCCTTTATGGACCGCTCGGTGATGGAGGGCAACCCCCACAGCGTAATCGAGGGCATGATGATCGCCGCCCGCGCCATCGGAGCCGACGAGGGCTACGTCTACGTCCGCGCCGAATACCCGCTCGCCGTCAAACGCATGCGCCGCGCGGTCGAAGCCGCCCGCACCGCCGGAGTGCTCGGCGACAATCTCTTCGGAACCGACTTCAAATTTGATTTGCACGTCATGGAGGGAGCAGGAGCTTTCGTCTGCGGCGAAGAGACCGCTCTCATCGCGTCGATCGAGGGCAAGCGCGGAATGCCGCGTCCGAAGCCGCCGTTCCCCGCCCAGAGCGGGCTCTGGGGCAAGCCGACGGTGATTAACAACGTCGAAACCCTGGCCTCAGTGCCGCTGATTTTCCGCGAAGGCGCCGCCGCCTACCGCGCGGTCGGGACCGATAAGTCGCCAGGCACCAAGACCTTTGCCCTCACCGGGCACGTCGCCAACACCGGGCTGATCGAAGTGCCCTTCGGCACCACGCTGCGGGAAATCGTCCACAACATCGGCGGCGGGGTCACCGACAACGCCGGCAACGTTTCCGGCGAGGAATTCAAGTCGGTCCAGATCGGCGGCCCCTCCGGCGGCTGTCTCACTCCGGCGATGCTCGATATGCCGCTCGACTTCGATTCCCTGAAGTCGGTCGGTGCAATGGTCGGCTCGGGCGGACTCGTGGTGATGAACAACGAAACCTGCATAGATC
>JBFWIO010000047.1:0-12254 GCA_050255955.1 Victivallaceae bacterium | reverse complement strand
CTGCCACCTTGCCGTCGCCCCTGATCACGTGGTGTTGATCGTCGGAGAAAAATAAGCGATGTTCAAGCGGACTTTGATTGCGGTAACCCCGCTGTTGTTGCTGCTGGCGCTGCCGATCGCGCTCCGTCCGGCGCCGGAAAAATCCGCCGCCGCGGAAAACGAGACGACCGAAAAACTGATCATCATCACCCCGCACACCGAGGCGGTGCGGTACGAATTCGCCCGCGCCTTTGAGCGCTATTACCGCGAGAAATACCACAAAAACCTCGAAATCGAGTACCGCTCGGTCGGCGGCACCTCGGACATCGTCCGCTACATTGCCGACCGCTACGAAGCCGAATTCCGCCGCGACCGCGAGAAACGCGGCGAAAGCTGGTCGCCGAAACTCGCCGGAGCCTTCAGCAACCACCGCGTCAACCCCGCCAGGCACGCCGATCCCGAAGAGGCGGCGGTGCGGCGCGACTTCCTCGACTCCGAAGTCGGCATCGGCATCGACCTTTTTTGGGGCGGCGGCGTATTTGACCACTCCCGGCAGGGGGCGCGCGGCTTCGGGGTTGACGGCAAGGTCAAGGAACGCCATCCCGAATATTTCGATCCCGCGATCATTCCGCAGCGCTTCGGCGGCGACGATTTCTACGATCCGGCCGGGCGCTTTTACGGTGTCTGTCTCGCCTCTTTCGGCATCTGCTACAACCCCGACCGGCTCAGGGAACTTGAGAATCCGGCGGTGCCGGACACCTGGACCGCGCTCGGTGAGCCCCGTTTCTTCAACCGTACCGTGGTCGCCGACCCGACCAAATCGGGCTCGGCCAACAAGTGCTTTGAGTCAATTCTCCAGCAGACCATGGCCGAAGCGGTCAAAAAGTACGGCGAAAAAGAGGGTCTCGCCATCGGCTGGGCGGACGGCATGAATCTCATCAAACGCATCGTCGCCAACGCCCGCACCCTCACCGACAGCGCCGGCAAGGTGCCGCGCGATGTCTCCAGCGGCAACGCCGCCGCCGGGATGGCGATCGATACGTATGGCCTCTCCGAAGAAGAGTGGAGCGCCCTCCTTTTTGACGATCAGCCAAAAATCCGCTACATTCCGCCGCGCGGCGGCACCGCGGTGTCGGCCGACCCGGTGCAGTTGCTGCGGGGGGCGCCGAACCGTCCGGCGGCGGAGGTTTTCATCGACTATCTGCTTTCGCCGGAAGGCCAGAAACTCTGGAACTACCGCGTCGGCGTCGAGGGCGGGCCGGAGAAATATGCGCTGCGGCGGCCGCCGATCCGGCGCGACCTTTATGCGCCGGAATATACCAAACATTTCTCCGATCCCGACTACAATCCTTATATCGCGGGCGAATCCTTTGTCTACCACCCGGCCTGGACCAGTCCTTATTTCAGTTTGATCCGGGTGCTGATCAAGTGCGTCATGCTCGACGTCCAGAAGGAACTCGCCGAAGCGTGGCAATCGATCATCGAAGCGGGCGGCCCGGACGCCGTGCCGGAGGCGATGAAGGAATTCAACGCTCTCCCCTTTGGCTACGCCGACGCCGCCAAGGCCAACGACATGCTCCGCACCGGCAAAGACCGCACCGTGCTCGACGTGGTGAAAACCTGCCGCGACTGGAGCGAATCCGCCCGCGAACACTACCGGCGGGCCAAAGCCAGGGCGAAGGAGGGGAAATAGAAGATGGAACGCTCGCTCTGGTTCAGTCTCGTATTCCTCTGCGCTTTTGCCGTCAACGCGGCCACGCTTGAGAGCGGCGCGCCGATCGCGGTCGGCGCGGGCGACCGCAGCGGCCCGCTGGCGTCGCGGGAGTCTTACCGGACCTGCCCGGTCGGCGCGGCGGAAATCAGCGGCGGGAGCAAGCCGGATATCTTCGTCCTGGCGCCGTTCGGGGTGACAAAGGAGCTTTCCTTGCATCCGTTCAGTCGCTTCAACGCCGACGGCGAACCGGTTTTTGCTGCGCCGGTCCCGGTCAAGGGACCGTGGCGGAAAATCGAATCCCTCGCCGCCGGACGGATTTTTACGCTCGAAAACGAAATCTACTACGCATGGCCGGAGGGCAAGGAGCTTGCGGTGGCCAAGTTCGACCGCGCCAAAAAAGAGTTTTTTTCCTTCCGCAAGTGGACGCTCCCTTTCGGCGTGACCTCGCTGGTCTTCGCCGGAACGGAAAACGGCGACTGGGTCTTTTTCGCCGCCCGACCGGCTCCGCCGACCAAAAAATTTGAGCGCGAGCCCGCCGACCAGAGTTCACTCTACGACGGAGCCGGCATCTATCGCGGCAACCTTGGTCGCGGCGGCGTCTGGCGTTTCCGGATCAACCCCGAAACCGGCGAAGTATCCGCGCCGGATCTTTTCGGCGCCAAACGCGACGACCTCCTCGGCGGCGTCGCCCTCACCGTCTGGCCGGACGCCGACGGCAAAACGGGTGCAATGGCGGCAACCAGTCTCGGCTCATTTCGTTACGTCGCTCCCGCCGGAGGGAAAACCCTGCCGGTCTTCGGCGACGACCGCCAATTGCTGCGGCACCCGACCCACGGGGCGACGGCGATCGCCTACGGCGCCGACGGCCTGATCGCCGGAGGTGAAGGCTCACTCTATTTTTATCCCGCCGCCAACCGGCGGCAACCCGACGGCAGTCCGGTCTTTGCCCCGCCCCGCCGGGTGCTGGCGGAATCGGCCGCGCTCTTCACCGGCGCCTTGACCGTCCCCTCCCTCTTTGACTGGGACGGCGACGGGGTGCTTGACATCATCGCCGGCAACTCCGAGGGCCGGGTGCTTTTTTGCAAAAACTTCGGCAGCAACGCCGAACCCGCCTTTGCCCCCGGCGTGGCGCTGGAGGCGGGCGGCGCACCGATCCACATCCAGCCCGGCTACTACGGCATTCAGGGACCCTTTGAAGCGCGCTGGGGCTACACTTGCCCGACCGTGGTGGACTGGAACGGCGACGGCCTGCCGGATATCCTGATGTCCGACGCCACCGCCAAATACCGGCTCTACCTCAACACCGGCAGCCGGACCAAGCCGGTGCTCGACCGCGAACGCCTTCTGAAACTCGACGGACTCGACCTCCACGGCACCTGGCGGGTCAAGCCCGGCGCGGCCAAACTCGGCGACCGCATGGCGTGCATTACCTATGACGACGACAACGACTTTCACCTCTACTGGCGGCTCGACGACGAAAACGTCGAAGACGGCGGCAAACTCCGCTGGGCCAATGGCCAGACCATGACAGGGTGGGCGCTCGGCAGCCTCCAGCCCGGCCAGCGCGGACGCGGCAAGATTTCGCTCGTCGACTGGGACGGCGACGGCAAGCTTGACATTCTCTTTGGCGCGATGCGGCGCAACTGCCTTCCGGGGCCGCTGGTCGGTTTGCCGTGGACGCGGTTCAACCGCGGCGAGTCGGGAATGCAGATTCTCTTCATCCGCAATGTCGGCAGCAATGAAGCCCCGGTCTTCGCTTTTCCCAAACAATTCCAGTTCCGGGGCAAAGACCTGTTCTTCGGCTCCCATACCAGCTCCGGCGACGCCGGAATGCTCGGCGACTGCGCGGCGGGGCCGAACCTGATTCTCGGCGTGGAATCCGGAAGAATCCACTATTTTGACCGGCGCGACCTCACCTGGGCGCCGTCGCCGTGGAAAGAAACCTCTTCAAACAACACGGCTCCGGCCGGAGGGAAATAATGATGATGCGTAAATTCGGCCAGATCGGCACTTTGGGAGCACTCACCGCCTTTTTCGCGGTTTTTCTGATCCTCCCGGTATTGACGGTAATCGAGCAGGGGCTCCGCTGGCCGCTGCTGTCGGAGATTTTCACCAATTTCATCTATCTTGAGGGCTTGCTCAATTCGCTGCTGATCGCGGTGGTGACGACCTTGATGGTGTTCGCGATTTCGCTGCCGCTGGCGCTGATCTACGACCGCTTTGACTTTCCGCTCAAGAACTGGACCTTCCTCGCGGTGATGGCTCCGATGATCCTGCCGCCTTTTGTCGGCGCGCTGGGATTCCAGCAGCTCCTCGGGCACTACGGGATTCTTAACACCCTGATCGTCCAGGCGGGCGGGGAACGGCTCGACTTCCTCGGCGGGCCGGGCAAGTTCTGGTCGGTCTGCTTCATGGAAGCGCTTCATCTCTATCCGATCCTCTACCTCAATTTGGTCACCGCGCTCGGCAATATCGATCCCGCGCTCGACGAAGCCGGAGCCAATCTCGGCGCGGGCAAGTTCTACCGTTTCCGCCGGATCACCATGCCTTTGCTGAAGCCGGGGATGCTGGCGGGCGGAAGCATCGTCCTGGTGTGGAGTTTTACCGAACTCGGAACGCCGTTGATGTTCGGCTACAACCGGACCACCGCGGTGCAGATTTTCAACGGCATCACCGAGCTTGAGAGCAATCCCCTGCCCTACGCGCTGGTGGTGGTGATGCTCCTCTTTTCGGCGGGGCTCTATTCGCTGAGCCGCCTCGCCCTCGGCGGCGGGGCCGCCGCCAATATGTCAAAGGGGATCGCCGGAAGCGCGGCGGTCAAGCTCCGGTCGTGGCGGCGGTTTCTTCCCACGCTCGGCTTTGCGGCGCTTGCCGTGACCGCGATTCTGCCCCACATCGCACTGGTCTTCACCGCCTTTTCGCGGCGCTGGTACGACTCGGTGCTGCCGTACGGCGCGACCTGGATGCACGTTGAGAACGCGCTCTCCAACAAAATCGTGGTGCCGAGCATCATCAACAGCCTCCATTACTCGATTCTGGCGATGCTTTTCGCGCTGGTGATCGGTCTTTTGATCTCAATCGTCACCGTGCGCTGGCGGTGCCGGGGGTCTTCGCTGATCGACCTTGCCTCGATGCTGCCCTTGGCGGTGCCGGGGATTGTGATCGCGTTTGGCTATCTCGGAATGGCAACCAAGTACGACTGGGCCCGCCACTTCTTTGACCCCGAGCTCAATCCGGTTTATCTCCTGGCGGCGGCTTATGCGATCCGGCGTTTGCCCTACGTGGTGCGCTCGGTCAGCGCCGGGCTGGAGCAGACCCCGGTCGATCTCGAACAGGCGGCCCGCAACCTCGGCGCGGGAGCGTGGGCGACGTTGCGCAAAATCACGCTGCCGTTGATCAGCGCCAACCTGGTGGTCGGCGGTCTTTTCGCCTTCAGCTTCTCGATGCTGGAAGTCTCCGATTCACTGATCCTCGCCCAAAAAGCAGAGTTCTATCCGATCACCAAAGCGATTTTTGAGCTGTCCCAGATTCTCGGCTCCGGGCCGTACGTGGCCTGTGCGTTCGGGGTGTGGGCGATGCTCTTTTTGGCCGCTACGCTGGCCGCGGCCGGCAGCATCCTCGGCCGCCGGGTGGGAGCGATTTTCAAATTCTGACAAAACGGCCGGAGTGCCGCCGGGATGCGGCGTATCAATCAATTTTCAAGCGGGAACCCTTGGGTGACGCCAAAGCAATTCCGAGCCGGAATCAAAACCGCCCGGAATACGGATCGCCCCGGAATCAGGCCGTCGTCCGCCGCAAACGAGGGGAGATTTGATGGAACTTTATATCGCGCTGGCGGTTTTCGCCTTTATCACGCTGGTCTGTCTCTTGTCCAGCAAGATTTCAAGCTACATCAACATGCCGTGTCTCTTGCTCTTCCTCGGCGTCGGCATGCTTGCGGGAAGCGAAGGAATCGGCGGAATCGCTTTTGACAACGCCAAACTCGCCAACTATCTCGGGTCGGTGGCGATGGCTTTCATCCTCTTTTCGGGCGGCTTCGACACCAACTGGAAAGGGGTCAAAACCGTCTTGATCACCGGTGGCATCCTGTCCAGTTTGGGGGTGCTGCTGACCGCGCTTTTCGTCGGTACATTCACCTGGTATTTCCTCGGCTGGGCCAATCCGGAAGCGAAAATTCCGCTCTCGTGGTGTTTGCTCCTCGGTTCGATCATCTCCTCGACCGATGCGGCGGCGGTGTTCTCGATTCTGCGCTCGCGAAGCGTGAGTTTGCGCGGCAAACTCCAGCCGCTTCTCGAATTTGAATCCGGGAGCAACGACCCGATGGCGGCGTTTCTGACCATTTTCATGGTCGGGGTGGTGACCGCCGAGGCGGCTTCCGGCGAAACCATGTCGCTCGCGTCCTACTGGATCATTCTTCCGATGTTCGTGCTCAAAATGTCGCTCGGCATCTTCCTTGGCTGGCTTTTCGGGATCAGTGCGGTGTGGCTTTTCAACAAGATCGATTTTGAGCACAACGGGCTCTATTACGTGCTCGGGCTGGTGGTGGCGATTTTCTCCTATTCGGCCACCGAGCTGGCGCAGGGCAACGGCTTTATGGCAGTCTACGCCGCCGGGATGGTGATGGGCAACCGGCGCTTCATCTACCACAACGGAGTCGGCAAATTCTACGACGGCATGGCCTGGCTGATGCAAGTGGTGCTGTTCACCATGCTCGGCTTGCTCGCCTTTCCCAAACAGGTCTGGGAGGCCAAGTGGATCGGACTTGCGGTGGCGCTTTTTCTGATGCTGGTCGCGCGGCCGCTGGCGGTGTTTATCGGGATGTGGCGGAGCCGCTTCAGCTTTAACGAGCAGTTGCTGGTATCCTGGGTCGGACTGCGCGGCGGCGCGCCGATCATGCTGGCGACCTTTCCGCTGCTGGGCGACGTCAGCCACGCCGATCTGATGTTCCACATCGTTTTCTTCATCGTTTTGACTTCGGTGCTGATTCAGGGGATGACCATCATGCCCGCGGCCCGGATGCTGAAGCTCGACGCGCCGCTTCGCAAAACGCCGCGCATGCCGCTCTCGGTGGAGGAGACCGGCAATGCCGACGCCAAATCCTTTGAATTCACCGTGCCCGCCGGGCGCAGCGGGCGGACGCTTGCTCAGCTGAAGTTCCCCGAGGGCGCGCTGGTATTGCTCATTCGCCGTAACGAAAACTTTGTCATTCCGCGCGGCGACACCGAGCTTCTGGAGGGCGACATCCTGACCGTCTTCGGCAACGACAAGGCGCTGGAAAAATGCACCATCCGCCTCAACGAACCGGACCGGACGGATGAAGCGACAGAGCCGACTCCGGTCGAAAGCTGAGCCTGAAATACCGCCTCAAAGCAACCCGCCGTAGGTGGTCGGCCGCCGCTCCCCGACAAAAATAGTCCTCGCTTCGCCGTCGGCCGGACCGACCGAGAGCCAGAACTGGCGGGTCCGCCGCGAGAAATCGATATCGGTATAGATGTAAGTGTTGTCCTCTTCACTCTCGGCAAGGACTTCGCCGAGGCCGGAAATGATCCGGGCCGGGGTGTCGGGATTGGTCGGCGAAGTCACCAGCGGGATGCCGTTGTCGATCGCCCGGGTCGGCCAGACGTGGGTCTGGTGGAGTTTCGCGCCGTCGCCGGCAATCGGCAAAAGCAGAAGCTCGGCCCCGTTGAGCCTCAGCAGCCGGGCGGATTCGCCGAACCAGTGATCCCAGCAGATCATGATCCCGACCTTGCCGAAGTCGAGGTCAAAGACCGGATATTCGGAGCCGGGAATGAGGCCGTTCTCCATCTCCACCATAGCGAGGTGAACTTTGCGGTATTTGCCGACCAGTTCGCCCTCGCGGCCGACGATGATCGCGCTGTTGAAGTTTCGTTCGCCGTCGCGCTCGTGAAGTGAAATCACAATGTAGCTGTTGAGCTTGCGGGCGTAGGCGCTCAGCAGGGCAAAGGTCGGCCCGCCGGGTACCGTTTCGCAGCGGGCGGTCATCGAGCCGGGGACGCCGCGGTCGGTCAGGCACTCGGTGAAGAGGATCAAGTCCGGTTTGACCTGATCGAGTTCGATCCGGTTGAGCATGCTTTCGATCATCTTGAGGTTTTTCTCAACCGTCGAGGGGTATTCGACGGGGTTGATCTTGGTCGTGACGATCCGGGCCGGACGCGGCGCGATGGCGGCGGTTTCGGTGATTGTCAGTTTGCGCAAGACCGCCTCGCCCGGCTGCCAGCGGAGAAAGAAACGGACCTCGGCGGTCGTCGCCGCCGCCGGAACCGGCAATTCTTCGCCGTAAATCCGGACGCCGTCGCGCTCCTGCTCAAAAATCAGGTAGTCGCGCTCGATCCCGGTGTCCAGCGTTTCACCTTTCTGAAAAGTCACGATCGCGCCGACATTCACCTTGTCAAGCGCATCGGAAGCCGCCACTTCGAGCTCAATCCGGCAGGTCGCGCCGCCCTTGACCGGAATAATACCGCGCCAGAAGCCGACGCTGTCAGCCGTTTCGAGTCTGATTGCGAGGCCATCGCTGCGGCGCTCGTAAACCGGAGTCGCGACGCTGTCCGGGGTGAGCGGCGTGAAATTTTCAAATTCGCTCATGATAATCCCTTATGGTTTGCCGTTGCTGAGTTGATCGTAGGTTTTTTCGCGTCGTTCGCGAACGAAGACGCTGCGGCCCTCGCCCATCGCCGGGCCGACCGAGAGCCAGTAGGCGCGACAGGATTTGGCAAGGTCGATTTCGGCGGAAACATAAGTCTTGTCGCCACGCCCGTCGGCAGTGATCGTGCCGTCGGGAAGGATGATCCGGGCGGCGTTCTCGGGAAGAAAAGTGGTGACCACCAGCGGCAACCCCTGGTCGATCGCGCGTGCCGTCCAGGTCGTTTCAAAATAGGTCGTTCCCCCGTTCCCGGCAAGCGGAAAAAGCAGCAGCTCCGCGCCGTTGAGACGCAGCATCCGGGCGCTTTCGACGAACCAGTTGTCCCAGCAGATCATGATCCCGACCTTGCCGAAATCGAGTTCAAAAACCGGGTATTCGCTCCCCGGCAACACCCCGGCCTCGATTTCGGTGGTGGGCAAATGGACTTTGCGATACTCGCCCGCGAGCTTGCCCTCGCGATCGACGATAATTGCGGTATTGTAAATCCGGCCGTCGACATCGACGTGCATGGCACCGACGATGTAGCACTTGAACTTTTTGGCGTATTTACTCATCAGCTCAAAGGTCGGACCGCCGGGCACCTTTTCGCCGACTTTGCCGCATCCCGCCTCGCCGCAGCGGTCGGCGAAGCATTCGGGAAAGAGGATCAGATCGATTTTCGGCACTTCGCGCCCGATTTTCTCCAGGAGTCCGGTCGCTGCGGCGAGCGCTTCGGCGCGGCTCGGTGAATTGATTTTGGCCGCCACCACCCGGACCAGGCGCGGCGATTGCGGCGGCAGCTCGGTCAAGCTGAGGTTGCGAAAACTCACGCTCGCCTTTTCCCATTTGAGGAAACACCTGATTTCGAGGAATTTTGCCTCGGCGGGCGCGGTCAAAGTTCGTTCGAGCCAGACCTTGCCCTCCTCGACTTTGACCGGATCGAGGTAGTCGCGCTGGATCATCGATTTGAAATCCGGGTCCTTCTGCCAGGTGACGATCGCTCCGGCGTCGTTGACGTCGGCGAGTTTTCCCGCGCCGTCGGCTTCGAGCGCAATCCGGTAGCGGACGCCCGGCTTGACCGGAATTACCCCGCGCTGAAAGCCGATGCTGTCGGCCGACGGCAGGGTGATCACCAGTTCATTGCCGCGCGTCTCAAATCCGGGCGCCGCCACCATCGGGGGCGTCAGGGTGGTAAATTGCGACAGATCGACTTTTTGCATATCCGCTCCGTATCCGCCGGAAACCAACCCGGCCAGTGTGACCAAAAGAAAAAACTTCTTCATTTTTTGACCTCCAAAATTGCAATTTCGCCATTGCCGCACCCGGCATAGACGGCGCCGCCTGACGCCGCGAGGGCGGAGACCGGAGCGCTGAATTTTGCCTGCCGGAGAATAGCCCCCCTGCCGTCGAGAAGCAGAAGCGAACCGTCGAAACAGCCGACCGCGAGAAGCGGCGGCGCACCGGCGCACTCGACCGTGGCAAGCAAGGTCGGATTGGCCGGGAGCGTGACCAGCTTGATCAGTTTCAACTCGCGGTCGAAGAGGAAGAGGCGGCTCCGGTTGTAGGCAACCGCGATTTCGGCTTCGCCGTTGCCGTCGAAGTCGGCGACCGCGAGGCCGCGGAAATTGGTGTTGCGCAGTGACTCGCGGCCGTACATCCCGTTGTCGGCGCGGAAGCCGGGGCCGAAGTTGACGTCGCGGATGATTTTGCCGTCACGGCTCCAGATGCCGAGCCGGTTCAGTGCGCCGTTGAAGTCGCCGACCAGCTCCACCGGCCCGCCCTTGGCAAGCGGCGCGGCGACCAGACCGTTGCGCCCCACCGAACTGTAGCCGAACGACCCCATATCGGTCCCGTCCGCCCCGCCGGTCATCCCCATATCAACACTGGACAAATCGGGGAGAATCGCAAACACCCGCGGCCAGCCGCCGATCTGGCGGTAGGCGAGCATCCGCGCCGGCTCTTTGGCGGAGGCGGGAAGCAGCGTGAAGCCGGTCACCCGCCCGTACTCGTGGCGTTCACGCTTAAGGAGCTTCCCGGCGGGGTCGAGGATTTCGACGGTCGAGGTGCTGCCCGCAAAAATCAACGGCTTCCCCGGCTCAAGCTCGGCCACCGCGAGGGCGTTGATCCCCGGCACCGCGGTCTTGAACCAGTAGAATTGATTGGTGGCGATGAGGCCGTCCGACATCACCGAGGTAAATTCCCACGCTTTGGATCCGTCGAGGTTGCAGGCGAGGAGTTTCTCATCCTTGCATCCGAGGAGGAGCTGTCGGGTCGAGGGGACAAAAGCGATCGCTCCGATCGGACTTGCGGCGGGAAATTCGCGCAGGATTTTCCCTGACGGGCTGATCAGCAGCGCCTTGTTCCCGGCGACCGCGGCGAAATTGGCTTCGACCGGGATGATTTTGCTCACTTCAGTACCGGCCTTGAGCGAAAAAGCCACTTGCCACGCCGGAGCGCTGAACGCGGCTTTGGCCGCCGGGGCCTTGGCCGCGAGCGCGGCATCGACTCCGCCGAGATCGGCGGCGGGGAGCCGGGCGGCGAGCTTCAGCGTTTCGCCCGGCTTGCAAGTCACGCTTTTGCCGTCGGCAAGTTTGAGCGTCGCCCCTTCCGGCGCGGTGACTTCGAGCGTGTCGGCGGTCAGCATCGCCACCACCGCCTGATCCGAAGTAAAGACACCGGCAAGTTCGCGTACCCGCAAACCGGTCAGGCGGTTCTCTTCGCGGAGCACGAAGCCGTTGCCCTGCGCCTCCAGCATGGCCGGGAGTTTGAGCGCGATTTTGTCATCTCCGGCGGCGGCGGCGAGCGGCAATCCGCCCGGCGCGCCGTTGACCAGGAGCGAGGCGAAACGGATCGGCACATTTTTGCGGCCGCGGCCTTCCAGCACGAATTCGACGGCACTCCCGCCCTCGACCGGCGTGAGCTTGGGTTCGCAGGGGAACGAGGTGCCGAGCAGATAGCTTCGCACCGGCTCGCGGTAATCGAAATCAGCCACCCGGAAGTCCTCCAGGCCGATCAAGGTGGTGGCCGGATTGCCGGGGTCAACGGTGAGACATTCGATTTCGAGCCGGTGTTTGCCCGCGGCGAGCTTCTGTTTGCCCAGATCGACGGTGACCACTTTGAACCCGCCGGGGTTGAGGTGATCGAATTCATTGCGGACGACTTTTCCGTCGAGCCGGAAGCGGATTTTGCCGCGCCGTCCCTCGTGGCTGCCGAGCCGGACGACGACTTGCGAATCAACCGCTTTGGCGAGTTCAAAGTCGAGTTTCAGCACCGAGCCCGGCTGAACGCCGTTGAAAATCGCGTAGTTGCTGGAGGAATATGATTTATCCGGCCACTCGATCTCTTCAAGGAGTTTTATACCCGGCTTGTGGCAGAAGAGCTTGCCGGACAGCGGCAGCGCCCCCGAGGGCGGCGGCGACAGCAAAATTTCACCGTTGGCGACGACCTTGGGCGAAGTACCCGGCGCGGGGAGGAAGCTGTTGATCACCTCAACCGACTGGAGATCGGCGAGCGGCACCACCTCGTCATACACCAGGAGAAAACGGTTTTCGCGCAACAGCAGCGTGCGGTACCAGTCGAAGCCGTTGAAGTCGGCGAGCTTGGCCTGGATATAGACGGTGTCGCCGAGCTTGCCCGCGGCGAGGATTTCCGAATAGTCGGAACTCACCATGCCGTTGAGCCCGTCGGCGTAGAGCGCAAGCTGGTTGAAGTAACCGCGCAGCAAAGTATCGCCGTTGAGCCGGAAGGTCAGGATATTGAAGTTGTGAAACGGCACCCGCCCGCCCGGCCCGTACTTGGTGTCGAGCAGCAGAAAGTCGCCGTCGGGGCCGGGAGTCTGGCGGTAGGTCATCCATTCCGCGACGCGATTGACGTCAAAGGGCGGCGACCACTTCATCCCGCGCGGATCGGAGCGAAAGGTGT
>JBFWIO010000046.1:0-12272 GCA_050255955.1 Victivallaceae bacterium | reverse complement strand
CGCGGCGAGGCGGGGACGATTCTGGTCGATGTCGATGCCGCCGCCCGGGTGAGGGGCCTCATTGCCAACAGCCACCTGGCCGGCTGCGGGGGAGACGGAGACCGTATTTTCGGACGTGAAGACGCGCTTTTGACCTTTGTCAAATCAGACGGCGGCAAAGTGCTCAATTCGGGGCGGGCGGCCTGCGGCCTCGCCTCGGTGGCGGGCGATGCCGGGATGTTTTTCGCCCTCAGCGACCAGCTTGAAACCGAGTTTGCGGTGGAGTTCCGTTTCCGCCCCGACCCGGCTGATCCGGTGGCGGCGGCGGCGGGATTCATGCTCCAGGCGATGCCGGGGTGCGATCTGGAGAAATTTGCTTTGATGAGGCAGAAACTCCATGAGGCCGCGTTCCGGAAGCTCCTGATCGACCGGGAACTGCCGCTGGAGACGAAATTGAAGAAACTGCTGGGGCGGCTCACCGCCGGGCCGGCGGGTTATGAACTCGGGCGGGCGCCGGAATTTTTTTGCGGTTGCAGCGCCGACTCGATGAAGCGGGCACTGCTGACACTGGGCAAGGCGGAGTTGCGCAAACTCTTCGCCGAACAGCCGCACCCCGAACTGGTTTGCCGTTATTGTCGCAAAAAACATACCTTTTCAGCTTCTGATTTTGATTTGGGAGGAGAATGATGAACATCGATGATCTGCGCCGGAGGATTGACGCGGTCGATCTGGAAATCGTCAAAGCGCTCAACGAGCGCTACGAACTGGTCAAAGCGGTCGGCGACTGGAAACGGGCCAACAACGCCCCGATCTACGTGCCCGAACGCGAAAAAATGCTGCTGGAAAAACTCGCCGGAATCAACCCCGGCCCGATGCGTACCGAGACCTTGTATGCCATCTACACCGAGATCATTTCCGGCGCCCGTCTTCTCGAACGGCCGCTCTCGGTCGCCTGCCTCGGCCCCGAAGGCACCTATTCGCACCAGGCCGCCCGCCGTAAGTTCGGACACGGGGCGAAGTATATTACCGTCAACTCGATTCCCGACGTCTTCCGCGAAGTCGAGGCCGGGCGCGCCGATTACGGCTGCGTGCCGGTCGAGAATTCGACCGAGGGCGTGGTCAATCCGACCCTCGACACCTTGCGCGAAACTTCGCTTCATGTGATCGGCGAGTATTACATGGAGATCCGCCATCAGCTTTTGAGTCACAGCGCCAAGGCGGATATCAACTGCATCTACAGTCACCCCCAGATTTTCGGCCAGTGCCGCCGTTTCCTCGCGGCGAATTTCCCCGGGACTACCCTGATCGAGGTGGCAAGTTCAGTCCGGGCGGCCGAACTCGCCGCCCGCGAACCCGGCGCGGCGGCGCTGGCGGGGGAAGAGGCGGCGGCGATTTTCGAGCTTCCGATCGTGGCCGCCAACGTTGAGGATATTTCCGGCAACACCACCCGCTTCCTGGTGATCGCCGACCAGACCACCAGGCCGACCGGCAAGGACAAGAGCAGTTTCTGCTTTGTCCTCAAAGACCGGGTGGGGGCGCTGGTCGATGCGCTGGAGCCGCTGCGCGATGCGGGCATTTCGATGAGCATGATCGAGAGCCGCCCGCTCCACCTCGGCCGCTGGGAGTATTGTTTTTTCATCGACATCATCGGCCACATCGAAGACCCCAAGGTCGCGGAACTGGCGGACAATCTCAAGGAACGCTGCGCCCTCTTCAAACTTTTCGGCAGCTACCCGATGGGCGAACAGTGATCTTCAGAACCCATTTTATACAAGGAAAAATCTGATGAAGAACCTCGCACTCCTCCACCCCCGCGACGAGCTGGTCGGCATGATGCAGCGCATCTACGACTGCGGCATGACCACCGTCTCCGGCGGCAACCTCTCGATCCTCGATGACAACGGCGACATGTGGATCACCCCCGGCGGGATCGACAAGGGCACTTTGCGGCGCGAGGACATCGTCTGCGTCCGCGCCGACGGTTCGATCGAGGGACGGCACAAGCCGTCCTGCGAATATCCCTTTCACCGCGCCATCTACCGGATGCGGCCGGGGATTCGCGCGGTGCTCCACGCCCATCCGCCGGCGCTGGTGGCGTTCAGCATCGCGGCGATCGTGCCGGACACCACCGTCAACGCCGACGTCTTCCGGATTTGCGGCAAGGTCGGTTTCGCTCCTTACGCGGTGCCGGGAAGCGAAGCGCTGGGCGAGAAAATCGCCGCCGAATTCGCCAAAGGCTTCCAGACCGTGATGCTTGAAAATCACGGCGCGGTGGCGATCGCCGATTCACTGGAAAATGCCTTCAAGCGGATGGAGACGCTGGACTTCCACGCCCGCAGCCTCAGCTTCGCGATCCGCCTCGGCAAGGTGAACGCATTGAGCGAAACCCAGCTGGCGGCGGCCCGCGCCGACCACAATCCGGGTTTTACCGCGGTTGAATTTGGCGCGCATGGCAGCGATGAAAAGGAACTGCGCCGCAGTCTCGCCGCTTTTGTCCGCCGTTCTTACCGGCAGAAACTTTTTACCAGCACCGCCGGGACTTACGCGGCGCGGCTGGCCGGCGACGCTTTTTTGATCACTCCCTCCGACATGGACCGGGCGGAAATTGATCCCGGGGATCTGGTGCTGGTGCGGGGACGCGAATTCGAAGCCGGCAAGCGTCCAAGCCGCGCGGCGGCATTTGTCCGCGAAGTCTTCGCGGCGCATCCCGAGTTCAACGCGCTGACCATCTCGCAGCCGCCGCATCTGATGGGGTACGCATTGACCGCCGAGCCCTTTGACCCCCGGCTGATTCCGGAGAGCTACATTGTGCTGCGGGAAATTCCGTCGTTCAACTTCGGCGCGCTCTACGACGAACCGGACAACGTGGTCTCGACTCTCTCCGGCCGCTATCCGGCGATTCTGGTGCGCAACCAGTTCCTGGTCACCGGCGGCAAGTCGCTGATCGAGTCCTATGACCGTATGGAAGTCGCCGAATTCAGCGCCATGGCGGCGATCATGGCCCGTTCGATCGGCGAAATCAAGCCGATGGGAGCGGACAAGGTGGCGGAGATCATCGAAGCCTTTCAATTGCCGCGCTGACGGCGAAACACCCCAAAAAGACGGCCGGAGCGATCCGGCCGTTTTTTATTTCAGACGCCCGGGTTTTTCTTCCGGCGGTGCGCCGCAAGTTTGGCGCGGAAGGCGATCACCGCCGAGCGGACGGCTACGTACGCGATCGGTGTGGTGAGAATGGCGAAGACCAGACCGCCGAGAGCAAAGTCGACCAGGATTTCGCGGCTCAACTTGCCGAGCGCGGCAAAAGTGCGCTCCTCGATCAATTCTTTGAGCGAAACTTCCAGTTCGCCGTAACTCAGCGAGCCGCCGGTGATCAGGTTGCCGAGATAGCATTGTGCGGGATAGATAACCAGAATGGTCACGGGATTGGTGATGCAGGTGCCGACCACCGCTCCGAGTTTCGATCCCCGGAACAGGAGCGCCAGCGGCAGCGAGACGACCATCTGCAAGCCGACCGGAATCATCCAGCCGACAAAGACGCCGACCGCCCAGCCGCGGGCGATGTATTCGGGGGTGCCGCGCTCGCTGACCATCCGGTGATAGTAGCGGCGGAGGAGAGTCCGGATTTTACCGATTTTCTGCTTCAACTTCAGCGCCCTCCCGGATTCTTTCAAGCCAGCGTTTGAGTTCGCCGCCCCAGAGGACCAGCGAGCTTGTGCCGATGATCACGATGTATTCGTTGATGGTCAGCGGCACGGTGCGGAAGAGTTTGCCGCCGAATTCGACGATCAGGACCTGTCCGGCGACGATGCCCGCGGCGATCACCAGAAAACAGCGGTTGGTGGCCAGTCGCTTGAAGATCGACTTGCTGCTGCCGAAGCATTTTGCGTTGAATAAATTCCAGAACTGGAGCATGACAAAGGTGGTGAAGAAGATCGAAAGTCCGTGGGCATCGACTTCCTCCCCGGCCTTGGCCTTGAGGTGAAGCAGCTGGAAGATGAAAATCGCAATGAAGACGGCGGCGGTGGCGAAAATCCCCCATGCCATTTTCGGTGTCACGATGAAAGCGTCGGGACGGCGCGGCGGTTCGTTCATCACCTCCGGATCCGGCGGCTCGGTCGCCAGCGCCAGCGCGGCAAAGGTGTCCATAATCAGGTTCACCCACAGCATCTGGATGACCGTAAGCGGCATCTCCGCCCCGATAAAAGGCCCGATCAGCGCAATCCCGACCGCCGCCACGTTGATCGTCAGCTGAAAGACCAGGAACCGCTGGATGTTGCGGTAGAGCGAACGCCCCCAGAGCACCGCATTGACGATGCTTTTGAAGGAGTCGTCGAGCAGAATGATGTCCGCCGCCTCGCGGGCGATCGCGGTACCGGTCTGACCCATGGCGATGCCGACATCGGCGTAGTTGAGGGCGGGGGCGTCGTTGGTGCCGTCGCCGGTGACCGCGACGACTTCGTTCTGATGCTGAAGCGCGCGCACCAGTTTGAGTTTGTCGTTGGGGCGGGCGCGGGCGATGATTTTGAGTTTGCCGACCGCGTCCAGCGTGGCCTTTTCGTCGAGCGCCTCAAAGGCGCCGCCGCCGGTCACCGCGTCGGCGCTTTCGCTGCCATCAATAAGGCCGATCTGGCGGCCGATTTCGCGGGCGGTGCCGGGCGTGTCGCCGGTGACCACCTTGATTTTGATTCCCGCCCGGCGGCAGCGCTCGACCGCATCGGGCACGTCGGGGCGGACCGGGTCGGAAATGGCGGCAAAGCCGAGATAGGTTAAATTTTGTGCCGCATCGAGGAGATCGTCGGTTGCGACCGCCCCCCGTTTGCAGGCAAAGCCGAGGGTACGGCAGCCGCCGGTCTGGGCGGCGGCAAAGGCGGCGCGAATCGACTGCCGGTCGGCGTCGGTAAGAGTGCGCACCCCGCCGGGTTCGAGGATATCACTACAGCGGTCGAGCACGATTTCCGGCGCGCCCTTGACGTGGAGGATATCCTCGCCGCTGGTCGCCATGAATTTGCGCTCGGTGGTGAAAGTCCACTGCCGCTTGATTTTGAATTCGCGCCGGATTTTGCGGAACGAGTGGGCTGTCTGGTTGAGGTAGAGCAGCAGCGCGCCCTCGGTCGGATTGCCGATCACGCCGCCGTCTTCGCCGAGATTGGCGCTGGAGTTCACCGCCATCGCCTCGGCGATCAGGTCATCGACCGCTTTGTTCTCAAGCGACGGGAAGTGGAGGTCGCGGACTGTCATCCGGTTCATGGTCAGCGTGCCGGTCTTGTCGGTACAAATGACGGTGGCCGCGCCGATGGTTTCGCAGGCGTGCATTTTACGCACCAGACTGTTGTCGGCGGTCATCCGGCGCATGCTGTAGGCGAGGCTCAAGGTGACGCTCATCGCCAAGCCTTCCGGCACCGCGACCACGATCAGCGTTACCGCGAGCATGAAAAAGCCGAGGATCACGTGAATGGTCTTCATGTCGGTATAGGCGCCCAGCTCGGCGGGAAGCGTTCCATGGTGAAGCGACAGCACGATCAGTACCACAAAGAGCAACGCCGCCAGTGTGGTGCCGGCCAGCGCGATCACTTTGCCGAGCCCGTTGAGCTGTTTCTGGAGCGGGGTTTCGAGGTCGGTTTCGGTGGCGGCGGCCAGTGCGGTGCGGCCGATTTCGGTGGCAACCCCGACCGCTTCGATCCGGCAGTAGGCGTGACCGTCGAGCACGGTTGAGCCGCGGAGCAAATGTTCGTGGGGGTAGGTGCCTTCTTCCAATCCGGCGTAGTCGGGATCGTTTTTCGGCACTTTCGGCACCGGTTCGGGCTCGCCGGTGAATTTTGACTGGTCGACGTGGAAGTTGGTGGCGAGCAGCACTTCGGCGTCGGCCGGGATTTCTTCGCCGGTTTCGACAAAAATGATGTCGCCCCTGACCAGTTCGCGACGCGCAAGCCTGGTAAATTCGTTATCCCGGATGGTTTTTACCGGAATTTCGTCATCAACCTGGTTGAGGATGTCGAATTCCTTGTTGGCGCGATATTCGTTGAAGAATGAAATGCCGGTGGCGAGGAACACCGCCAGCGCAATCCCGATCCCCTCGATCAGGCCGCCGGTGAGGCCGGAAATCAGCGCCGCGACGATCAATATCCGGATGATCGGGTCGTTGAATTTGCCAAGAAACTGCTTGTACCACGGCGTCCGGGGCGGTTTGGCCAGCAGGTTTTCGCCGTTGAGCCGGCGGCTTTCAGCAACTTCGGAAGTGGTCAATCCGGAAAAGGGCAGCGCGGCATCGGAATGCTGGTCAGTCATCGATTTTGTCCTTCAATGCAAATAAACATAAATTGTGCGGATAATATACTCCTGTTTCACCGGTGATGCAAAACGAAAGCTTGATTTTTTACCCGATCCGATTACCTTATCATTACGAAAGCAGAGGTGAATATGTGCCATCAGGAAAATAATATCGATCCGGTTTGCGGTATGACGGTCAAGCCGCCGGCGGAAATCGCGGCAGCCTATCAGGGACGGTCATACGTCTTCTGCTGTGAACACTGCAAGCAGAAATTTCTCGCCGATCCGGCGGCGTATCTATTGCCGCATCCCGCCGAGCCGGAAATTCCGGTTCCCGGCGCCCTTTACTCCTGCCCGATGGATCCGGAAGTCATGGAGGATCATCCCGGCGCCTGTCCCAAATGCGGGATGGCGCTGGAGCGGATTTTTTCGCCGGTCGAAGCGGTGGCGGCGGCCGGAGAGGAAAAAGCGGAATACCGCAAGCTCCGCACCAAACTGATTTCCGGGGCGGTGATGACCGCGCTGCTGGCGACGATCAACTGCTATCCGGAAGTTTTCGGGCTTCGTCACGGCATGGCCGGCGACCTTTTTCAGTGGGTGGCGGCGACGATGATTCTGCTCGGGCCGGCGCGGTTTCTGACGGTGCGGGGCCTCGCATCGCTGCGCGGCGGCCGGTTCAACATGTTTACCTTGATCCTGCTCGGAATCGGCGCGGCGTATTGCTTCAGCGTCTATGCCATCTTTTTTCCGGGGAGTTTGCCGGATGCGATGCTCGACCACGGCGGCCGGGCCCATTTGTATTTTGAACCGGCGGCGATGATCGCAGTGCTGATCATTCTGGGGCAGGTGATGGAAGCGCGTTCCCGCCTCGTTACCGGCAGCGCGATCCGCGCGCTGCTCGCCCTCGCGCCGCCGGTGGCTGAAAAAATCACCCCGGACGGTTCGACGTCGGAAATTCCCGCCGCCGAAGTCGCCGTCGGCGACCGGCTGCGGGTCCGGCCGGGCGCGGCGATCCCGGTGGACGGCAAAGTCATCTCCGGAGCCAGCCATGTTGACGAATCAATGCTCACCGGCGAATCCGCGCCGCGCTTCAAAGAGCCGGGCGACCGTGTTTCCGCCGGGACGGTCAATTTATCCGGATCGTTCGATTTCATCGCCGAACAGGTGGGGGCGCGAACCTTGCTCGGGCGGATGGTAACGCTGGTGGCCGAGGCGCAGCGTTCGCGGCCGCCGGTTCAGCATCTGGTGGATCGTGTTTCCGCCGTTTTCGTCCCGGTGGTGGTGCTGACGGCGCTGGCGACGCTGACGGGATGGCTGCTGCTGGCCGGGAATTTTCAGTACGGTCTCAGTTGTGCGATGGCGGTGCTGCTGGTCGCCTGTCCCTGCGCGCTCGGACTGGCGACGCCGATGTCGATCGTGGTGGGTATGGGCCTCGGCGCCCGCCACGGCGTCCTCATCCACGACGCCGCGATGATGGAGAAACTGGCCCATGCCGAAGTGATGCTGATCGACAAAACCGGCACCCTCACGGTCGGCAAACCGGCGGTGACCGAAGTGATCGCCGTTCCCGGCGTGACGCCGGAGTCGCTTCTCCGGACTGCCGCGTCACTGGAGCGCTTGAGCGAACACCCCCTCGGCCACGCGATCGTCAGCCGCGCCGGAAACGACTTTGATGAAGTTGTCGATTTCCTCAACCACCCCGGGCTCGGGGTTTCGGGCCGGATCGCCGGCCGGATCGTCCGCGCCGGAAGCCCGCGCTTTCTCCGCGAAAATGGCATCGACTGCGCATCCATTGAGGATGCTTTGGCCCGGGCGGCGGCGGACGGCGCATCGCTGGTCGCCGTGGCCGAAGAGAACCGCCTGCTCGGGGCGCTGGCGGTGGCGGACCCGCTCAAGCCGGGGTCGGCGGCGTTGATCGCAAGTTTGCAGCGCCAAAACGTCAAAGTGGTGCTGCTGACCGGAGACAACGCGCTCACCGCAGGCGCGGTCGGTCGCCTTCTCGGTATCTCCGAGGTCGTCGCCGAAGCCATGCCGCAGCAGAAATTCGACGCCGTCAAAGCCTGGCAGCAACAGGGCAAAATCGTCGCCATGGCCGGTGACGGCATCAACGACGCGGCGGCGCTGGCCCAGGCCGACGTCGGTATCGCGATGGGCTCCGGGACCGACGCGGCGATCGAGAGTGCCGGAGTAACCATCCTCGACGGGGAACTTGCCGGCATCCTGCGGGCGCGCAAGCTCAGTCTCGCGATGAAGCGCAATATCCGCCAGAATCTCTTTTTCGCCTTTGTCTACAATCTGGTGATGATTCCGGTGGCGGCGGGGGTGTTTTACGTACCCTTCGGCTGGCTCCTGAGCCCGGTATGGGGGAGTCTGGCGATGAGTTTCTCGTCAGTGTCGGTAATCACCAACGCGCTCCGGCTGCGGAGGACCCGGCTGTGACGGGAATCGAATAATCATGTTTTTTATGATATCTGGTTGAAAATTGACGGAAAAACCAAAACGGAATTGAAAATATCAAGCTTCATGGCTATAATTGATCTCAATATGTCAGGTGATATTCGTTTTTTTTGCGCAATGCGGTTGTCATAAACGGTGACGGGGAGGTTCCGATGAGGTTGACGCGAAGGGTGTGGGTCGGCGGACTGCTTAGTTTTCTGGGTATTCAGCTTCTGGCGGTCAATGCGGGGCCGGCCGGCAAGGTGGCGATACCGTATTCCGATCCCGCCGACTGGAGCGACTGGCAAAAGTTCCGCAACGAAGTCAAACATCCGGCCGGGCTCTTCAAGGCCGAAGACATCGCGCGGGCCAAAGCCAATATCAAAAAACACCCGTGGGCGGCGGATTATGCCAAAGCTTTGCTCGCCGACGCCGACCGCGCCGCCGCTGAAGTCACCCCCGCCTTTGCCGAAAAGATGATCCCCCGGGTCACCGCCGGCAATACCAGCCCCTGTCCCGCCTGCCGCGACAAAAAAATGCGCTGGCTCCCCAACAACGTCTGGAGCTGGTCACCCGCCAGACCCGATGAAGTCAAGTGCAAAGCCTGTTCGACCGTCTTCCCCAATCCCGCCTATCCCGAGACCAAAGTGCTCAAGAGCAAATGGGATCCGGAACAGGAATTCCGCTTTGTCGATGCTCCGCTTTTCGACTGTTTCGGCTTCATGAGTCCGGCCAACCCGGCCGGGATCATCCGGGGGTACAAACTCGACTACGCATTATCCCGGCTGCGGATGCTCGGTTTCGCCTATGCGCTGAGCGACGATCCCAAGTATGCCGAGGCGGCGCGGCTGCTGTTCTTGCGCCTCGCCGAGGTAATGCCCAAGTATCTGGTGATGGCGGGCTATACTTACAATGAATACGCCGACTGCGATCCCCATGAAGCCGCCCGCAATATTGCGAAACTTCCCGCCGACGAACTCAGTCTCGCCCCCGGCCAGCCCGACCGCAAGCTTCACACCATGTATTGGTCCGCCAGCCGCCTCGGCACCGCCGGGATGGACGGCGGCACGGTGATTCTCCTGGCAACCGCCTACGATCTCGTCTGCGAAGCCAAAAAGGCCGACGGCAAACCCGTGTTCAGCGAAAACGAACGGCTGAAAATCGAAAAAGACGTCCTGCTCGAAGCCAGTTACCTTGGTGCCTGCGACACTTTGATCAACAACAAATCGGTCGGCAACCGCGCCGGATGCGCGGTAGTGGGGCTGGTGGTCGGCCATCCCGGCATGGTCCGCTTCGGCCTCGACGGCTTCGTCAAAACCGTGGACGACTGGTTCCTCCCCGACGGCGGCACCTCGGAGTCGGCGGCCTACGCGATGATGACGATGGGCGGAATCAAGTCCTTCGGCTACGGCTTCCGCAACTACACCGAGCCCGCCGGATATCGCCCGCCGGACGGAGCCGGGCGGCTGAAGAACTTCAACGCGTGCGCCGACACCAACTACGGCAACTGCTGGCAGGATCTGATCTGGACACTCCAGGGCGACCTCCGCTTCGCACCGCTTGCCGACAGTTATTCGAGAACCGCGATCGGACCGGTCTTCGCCGAATTGATTGCGCTCTGCTATCCCACCCCCGAACACATGGCGCTGGTCCGCGGTTACGGCGGCGAAACACCGTCCGGAGCCGCCGCCCAGCACTCGCTCTTTTACCGCGACCCGGAACCGGCTGCCGTCAACACAGAGTTGCAGCTTCCCGACGTGGCCTTTCCCTATCTCGCCCAGGGGTATTTGCGCACCGGCGAAAACGGACGCGGTTCGCTGGCGATCCTTGACGCGAGCAACTGGGGCGGGCATCATCATCTTGACAGTTTGAACCTCTATTATTGGAAAGACGGTTACGAACTTCTGAGCGACCTCGGTTACCTCTGGGATCACCCCGACAAACACCAGACCGCACGCACGCTGGCCCACAATCTGGTGATGATCGACGGCAAAGATCAGGTCACCACCGGACGCGGCGGCAGCATTCAACGCTTCGTCGCCGGCAAGGCGGTCAAGGCGATGCAGGCCTCGTCCGCCGCCTACGGCCCCGCCAACCCCTATCGCCGGTCGGTAATTCAGCTCGACCACGGCGCAGACGGCTCCTATCTGGTCGATCTTTTTGAAGCCGGGGGCGGCAAGCGGCGCGATTATGTTTTTCACGGCCCGAACCGGAATTATCAAATTGACGGACTCAAACTCGAAAAGAAAAGCGCCGATGCGGCCGAACCGCCAAAAATCCGCTTCTCGCCCCGGCTCCACGTCGCCGCGACCGGGACATTGGATGTCTCCGACGTCGAAATCCGCGCCGGGGACGGCGACAATCTCGCCCGGCCTTTTCCGGCCAAAACTCCGGCAGGGAAACTCGCCCCCGGCTGGGGACACTATCAGGGGAACGGTGTCGCCCGCTGGGAAGCGACTTCCGGCCTCTCCGGTCCCGGCGTCCGGCTGGTGGTCGAAAAGGCAGTTGACGACCTGATCAACCAGGCGCTTCAAATCGGTCAAAGCGACGGCTATACCGGCAATGACGCGCTGGCCGGGAAGTCCGGCGAAAGTTACCGCATTCGCTTCGCCTACCGCGGCGACCTCAAGTTCAAACCGCAGGTGATGTACTGGCCCGCCGGCGCCGCCGGCGACGCCAAACAGCGCCAGTTCATGACCATCCGGACGATTTCCGACAAGGCGGCGGGGCAGGGGGACTGGAAACTTTTTGAAGGGACATTCGCCTTTAAGGACACCGGCCCCGTCGAGGTAAAGGCGGACCGCCGCGCCGACGGCAACACCGCCTGGAGAGCCGTTTGGACGATCGCTCCCGACTACCGTTTCGCCGCCCATTTTCCGCCTTCGCCCGGCGAAGAGGTACTGCTCGCCGACGAATGGGGCCAGCGCAGTCACACCAATGCCGACCGCGGCGAGACGCTGCCCTACATTTTCCGCCGCCGCGGCGGAGCCGCAGTGGACTGTTTCGTCAGTGTCTTTGAGGGAGCCCGGGCCGGCCGGGAGCTGGTGCGCGGCGTGACCACGCACGACCTCACCGACGGCGGCGCAGCAGTCACCGTCGAAACCGCCAAAGGCAAGGACGTCATCATTCACAACCCCGGCGGCAAGCCGGTCAAACTCGACGCTCTGAAGCTCGAAACCGACGCCCGGCTGGCGGTCGTGCTCAACGCCGGCGGCGCTTCGCCGCGTGCGCTGTTCTCCGGCGGCAAATATTTGCGCGCTCCGGGCGTGAGTCTGACCGCCCCGATTGCAGAATACTCCGGCGAGATCGCCGGGGTGGAGAACAAGGACGGCGGCTCGTGTTTCATCCTCGCCGGAACGCTGCCGCCCGCCGGTGATTATACCGGACAGGTGTTGACGGTCAAAACCGCCGACGGCCTGGAACGCGCCTATCCGATACGCAAGCTCGAAATCCTGCCCGGCGGCAAGACCGCGGTTCATACCCGGATCGGCGGTCAGGGCTTCCGGGCCATTGCGGCGGAGAGCTGGCGGCTTCCTTCGCTGGCGGAGAAAGACTGATTTTCAGGCAATCAAAAACACTTATTTTCTTGG
>JBFWIO010000045.1:0-12625 GCA_050255955.1 Victivallaceae bacterium | reverse complement strand
TTACCATTGCCTTGGCAACTCGAATTTGAACTTCCGGGTTTTTGTTATCACCATAGCTGTTGATCATTTGGTCATATACGGCGATCTCAGCTTCGACGTCTCCGGATTGCCCGAGGGTAATGCCTTTATATAACATTGCAATGGCAACTTGGATTTGAACTTCCGGGTTTTTGTTATCGCCATAGCTGTTGATCATTTGGTCATATACAGCGATTTCTGCTACGGAGTCTCCGGATTTTCCGAGGGTAATGCCTTTATTTACCATTGCCTTGGCAACTCGAATTTGGACTTCCGGGTTTTTGTTATCGCCATAGCTGTTGATCATTTGGTCATATACGGCGATTTCTGCTTCGGATTGTCCAGATTCCCTGAAGCAGACTCCTTTTCTGAACAACAAAAGTGCAATTTGCTCATCAGTCAAATCTTTTTCGGTCAACAGCTCTTCTATCAGCGGTAAGCATTCATTGTATTTTTTCGCCTTGTAGTTTTTTTCCAACAAATCGAGTTTCTCTTTGACCGACATGTTTGAGCCCTCCGAATAAGTATTATAAACGATATCTCTTTTTTCGTGCTGAATAAAACGGTGCTATCTTCGCAATTTAAACAATCCGAGGAGACGGTAGCTTCATATAGGAAAATGGATAGGCGAAAAAGCGAAATTTTATGTCGTATGCCACCTCGAGATTACAATATCTTTGTTGCTTATTATTTGCAAGTAGTTTTTTCATATTTGATCGCGTAATACCGTTTTTTCGGATCAGGCCATATTGCGATTTCCCGTTTACTGAAAAAAAGACGGAAGGATAACGCCGAAAGAGGAGATTTCCGGTTTTCCGGACTTTAGCCGCGCTTGCCAGACGCGGAATCTTGCGTTTTTCTTCGGATCGGTGACACTGTTTCGGGGTTTGGTGCGTTTCACTGTGTGACGCGGGAACTTGAAGATTTCAGGTTCCCGCGCTATTGTATCGCGAACCATGAACCAGTGAAAGAATTGCGGGGGTCGGCCGATGAAATATCCGACAACGTCGAAAACCCTTTTGGGAAAATTGCAGAGCGGCGACGCCATCTCCTGGGACGAATTTTATCGCCGCTACCGGGGTATTGTGTTCGCCGCCGGCAAGTTCAAGGGGCTCTCCGACGCCGAGTGCGAAGACCTGATGCAGGAAGTGATGATCCGCTTCTTCAAGAACGCCGCCACCTTTGTCTTTGACCCCGGCATCGCCCGCTTCCGGACCTATCTCGGCAAAATCGTCACCGGCAAGATCTTCGACATCCTCAAAAGCCGCAAAAATCACCTGCCGCTCCATGAGTCCGAACTTGAAAATACCATGCCCGCCGATGACAACGTTGAACAGCGCTTTGAGGAAGAATGGCGGAAACTGATGCTCGAAGAGGCCGAGACCCGGCTCAAAGCCAAAGTCGATGCCCGCACCTTTCTTGCCTACCAGCTCTTTGCGGTGCAGAACCGGCCGCTCGCCGAAGTCGCCGCCGGGCTCAACATATCCGCCAATCAGATTTACCTCGCCAAAAGCCGCTGTCTCAAGCACCTGCGCGCGATCGTCGATGAACTCAAAGCCGATGGCGACAACGGAGGGCCCGACCATGAAGTATGAAGCCGGACTTGAACTCGGCGGCTACCGCCTCGACCGCCGCTGCGGCTCGGGAGCGTACGGTACGGTTTTCCTCGCCTCCAATTTGGTTACCGGCAAAGTTTTCGCGCTCAAGGTAATCCCGATGATCGGGAGCTCCTGGGAGCGCGAATTGAAAGCCCTGATCCGCTACAGGGACTGCGCCCACCCCAATTTGCTCGCGATCCACCACATCGCCCGCACCGACGACGCCGTCTATTACGTGATGGACGCCGCCGACAACCTTGAGAAAGACGAAGACTGCTACACGCCGAAAACTTTCGCCTGCAGAATCAGCCGTGAACAGCGGATTGCGGCGGATGAACTGCGCGCCATCGCCGGAGAGTTGCTCGATGCGATCGACTGCCTCCATCGCCACGGCCTGATCCACCGCGACATCAAGCCCGACAACATCCTCTGGATCAACGGTCGCGCCGTGCTCGGCGACCTCGGTTTGCTGGCCGGGCGGGACAACCTCAGCGTCGCCGGCACCTTCGGCTTTCTCCCCGACGAAGTGATCCGGGGCAAGCGTCCGGCGGCCGGGTCGGACGACTTCTACGCCCTCGGCAAAGTGCTCTATTGCGCGCTCACCGGCAACGCCCCCGGTGATTTCCCGGATTATCCCGCCGAGCTGCCCCTGCTCGAAAACGCCAACTTGATTGCGGCGACGCTGGCGGCATGCCAGTCGCCTTATCTCGCCGACGCCGCTTCCTTCCGGCGCGCACTCGATCCCGCCGCAGCGGGTTCGGAGCCGAAAGCCCGAACGGTTCACGCCACCCCCTCGCGGCGGGCGGTGTGGGTCGCCGCCGCGGTGACCCTCGTTCTCCTCGGTCTGATCGCCGGAGTGGTTCGCCACTATACCGGGGAAGGCGACGAAGCGCCTGGCGCGCCCGCCGCCGTCGCGCTTGAACCCGTCTCCGCCGCGACTGCCGGCACCGCCGGCGCCGTGGCCCGGAGCTTCGACGACGCGGTCGCCAAACTGCGTTCGGATTTTGAACGAAATCAGGAGAAATTGCGGAAATAATTCGTTTCCGGTGACAGATTGCCGGATTCCGGTCGGGATATACAACAAAGACACTTACCCGGGGAAGCTATAGAATATGAAACACAAAACCATTTTTGCCGCTCTTTGCCTTGTTTCGGCAGTCGTCTGCACCGCCGCCGACGCGTTCCAGTTCGCGGTCTGGCCCGGGGTGCCCAATTACACCAATTACGATGTCTCCGGGCTCAAGCTCGGGGTGCCCGCTTCCGGCGGCGATGCTTCGGTCTGGGGCTGGGAGCTTGCGCTCCTCAGCGCGTCCAGCCGCGACGTCACCGGGTTGCAGACTTCGGTGCTCTTCAATGAATCGTCGTGGGTCGACGGGATGCAGGCGAGTTTGCTGGTCAACCAGGTGCGCGACCAGTATTCGAGCACCGTCCAGTTCGGGCTGATCAACCTCAACGGGTCGCTCCAGTTCGGCTTGGTCAACGCCAGTCCCGAGGGGGTTCAGTTCGGGTTCCTCAACTTCAACGAGAACGGCTTTTTGCCGGTTTTCCCGCTGGTCAATTTTTCGGTCAAATAAGGATGCGGTTACCATGAAACGGGCGTGGTTTTTCTTCTTCGCCGCCGTCTTTGCGGCCGCGTTGCTCACCGGCTGCCGGACGGCCGCCGAGGTCAATGCGTCGTACGAAGACTATCTCAAAAATCGCCAGGCGACGCAAACCGTCTCCTGCGGCGACCAGTCGATCGACGCGATTGCCGCAAGCTCGGCCAAATTGCACGAAAAAACCAATAAGCTCCTCGACGATTACCTCGCCGCCACCAACCCCGATTACCGCCGCTTCTGCGGCGCGGTGGACTACAAAATGAACGAGGAGAACCTCTCCCGGGCCGCCGCCGTCGAAGCGGTCAAGCAAGAGTATATGAAAACCCCCGAGGGCAAAAAAGAGTGGGAGGACGTCGAAAAAGGGATCAAGGCGGTCGAGGCTCTGGACCCCGCGAGGAAACTCGCCGAAATCAAGGACTTGCTCGCTTCGACGGCGTCGGCCTCGGTCGGCGCGGCCCAGCTCGGGAGCGCCTTTCGCACCCTCGACGGCACCACTGTCCGCAAAGCGGTCGCGGTAATGAAAGTCGCCGACCAGACCGGCGACTCGATCAAAGCGCTCAATTATTTGCAGCGATTCTATTCGATGAACCAGGAAATTCCGCGTTCGGAACCCGTTCCGGCGTCACCTTGAGGAAAAAACATGAAGCCGTATCGTCATTTCGCCGTCGCCGCGCTTGCCGTGCTCTTCGCCGGTTGCGCCAGCGAGGACCTGCAACTCGAGCCCGACCTCTCCACTTATGGGCGCGAAAGCCTCAAAAAGGGCGAGATCAAACTCCCCGCCAATTACAACAAGGAGAACTTTCGCAAGCTCCTCTTGGGGGTGATGGTCAACAAGCCCGAACTCAAAACCAACGACATTTCGCCCGAAGTCAGCCGGGTGCTCAGCACCCGCTTGCAGACCGAGATGGCCAAGCTCAAGCGTTTCTCGGTATTTTCCGCCCACAATCGCAACGGAGTGACCTTTTTTGAATCCCTCGCCGACGTCGGCGACGCCAAAATGCCGACCGCAATCTACCGCCGCGCGCTCGATTTGGTGCTGACCGCCTCGGTCACCGTGACCCGCGAAAAACAGGACCGCTACAACGATTCGCTGCTGATCTACGAAGTCGAGTGCGACTTCAACTGCGAAGACCTCAAGACCGGCGAAGTCAAGTTTGCCGAAAAGGCCAAGGGCCGCACCACCCGCAGCGTGATCACCATCGGCGGCCGCTTCGCCGGCGGCTACGACGCCGCCAAGGAGGAACAGGCGATCAACCAGGCCGCGATGAAAGCGCTCGCGGTCGCCGCCAACAAGCTCGGCAACTACTACCCGGTCGGAGGAAAAATCACCGGCCTCCTCGGCGACCGGATGACCCTCGACAAGGGCTTCGAGCAGGGCGTGGCGGGCAAGATGCAGATGGTGGTCTACGCCTCGGTGAGCGGCGTCGACATCCCGGTCGCGATCGCCGAAGCCGCCCCGGCATCCGATACCAGCAACCTCAAAGTCTGGCGCTGGAACACCGACGACAAAGACGCCCGCGCCATCATCGACGAAATCAGGCGCGACCGCAACTGGCTCAAAAACAACGAACTTTACGCCGTCAGCCATGGCATGGCAATTCCGCCGGAATGGGAAAACGCTTACAAAGACAGTTTTGACGAAAGCTTGCGCCGGAAATGAAAAAAATCCTTCCGGCCATTGCTCTCACGCTTCTGTTTGCGCTCGTGGCGCATCCGCTCTCCGCGCTTGACCTCGACCTGGAAATCTCCGGCATGCAGCGCGCCGGCAAGGCGCAACTGGTCGGGGAGAGCCCGGAGACCGGCCTTTATATGATCATCATCGAGGAAGTTCCGCTGACTTCGTGTCCCGGCGAATACACCGCCCGCGAACTCGGCCTCAGCCGCGCCCGCCGGACCGTCGCCGAATTCATCCGGAGCAGTGTCAGTTCCTCGACCGAAGAGACCCGCGAAACCACCGCCGTGATCAAAAACCGCGACGAGGAAACCGCAATCCGCGAGCACACCCGCGAATTGATCAAAATCGACGCCCGGCAGCTGCTCCGGGGCGTGACTTTGTACCGGGTCGAGCGCAAGGGGGACACGGTAACCGTGATCGCCTTCTTCTCGCAGAAGCTCGCCGACGCCGCCAAGGTGATGGCGCAAGCGATGACCGAACTTTCGCCCGACACGGTGATCGCCGTCGGCATCGGCAGCTCGCCCGGCGACCCCGCCGCCGCCCGCGAAGCGGCCCTCGCCGCCGCCCGGCGCTCGGCGGTCGAACAGGTGCTGGGAACTTCCGTCGCCGGGTCCACCCGGGTTGACGACGACCGGGTCAAAGCGAGCATTTTTGCCGCCTCCTCCGGATTCATCGAGCGTTACCGGGTGCTCGAAGACACCGCCATTTCCGGCGGGCACAAAGTCGTGATCGTCGCCACCGTGAGCAAGGACAAACTCCAGACCGATTATTCGGCGCTGGCGGCGACGCTCGGCGACCCCGGCTTTTACGTCCGGGCCGAGAGTCAGACGCTCTATATGAGTTTCGTCCGGTTCTTCGCCGGGCTCGGGCTGCGGGTGGTGCCGGCGCCGGAGGGGGCGGATTACGTGATCGACGTGCTGTCGAACTTCCGCCCGGTCAAACAACCGTCTTCGGGGATCGACGGCGTGCAGTTGAGCTTGCGGGTACGGGTGCTCGACGCCCGCAACAACCGCGAAGTGCTGACGCTGAAGAACGATCCGGCGCAGTCGTCGGTCTTTTATTCCTCGGGCGACCGGCAAAAGGAGATCGCCGCCGAGAAAGCTTTCGCCGAACTCAAAGAGCCGCTTCACCGCGACTTCGACCGCCTGCTCGGCAAGCAAAGCCAGAGCGGCCGTCCCTTTGAGATCGCTTTCGGCAACTACCGGACGGAGCACGCCGTCGAGCTTAATTTGATCAGTGCCGCGCTCGATGCGCTGCCGGGCACTTCGCCGCCCGAGCTCCGGCTCGACGCCGCCGCCAAACTGGCGGTGCTGACAGTTTATTACAGCGGAACCCCGGCGGAGCTCGAAAGCCGCCTCCGCGACGCGATGGACCGCGCGATCGCCGCCAAAGAACGGATTCCGGCCACGGTCTCGGTATCGGCCAACCGCATTGAAATGAATTTCCAGCCATGAGGAGGACACGATGAATTGGCATAAAGTATTGCTCGGCGGCCTCGCCGCCGCGGTGTTGGCCGGCGGAACGCCGGTTTTCGCGGCCGGGGAAAAAGACCCCAAAGCCGAAATCATCAAACAGCTTTTTGAACTTGGCGAAGGCTGCAAGGCGGTGGTCGATCCTGCGACCGGGGAGCTCAAAGCGGTCTATATCGTCGGCTCCGCTCCGATCTCCCGCAGCCTCAGCGCGCCCGAGGCATTGCGCAAGGCCAGGCGTGATGCGCTGCTCGAAGTCCGCAAGAGCTTCTCCGACTACCTCGGCAGCTCGGTCGGCGCAAGTTTCGACGCCAAAACCCGCGAAGCCAAGCTGGTCGAGGGCGTCGCCTCCGGCCAAGCCGCCGGAACTTCGACCGAGAAAATCGCCCGTCTGAGTGAAAATCAGGAGCTCTTCAACACCATCACCGAGTCGATTCAGGGCGGCCTGGAGAAAGAGGGCGAGCGTCGCGAAGAAGGAGGCTTGATCGCGGTCTACAGCTGGGAACCCGCCAAGTGCGCGGCGCTCCGCAAGGCCGTCGGCGCGCCCGCCGCACCGGTTGCCGCCGCGTCTGCGCTTCCCGCTGCCGGCGAAGCGCCAAAGGAAGAGTCGTCCAAAGCCCCCGCCCCTCCGGCGGTTTCGCCCGCCGCCGTCGTACCGGCCGTGCCGAACGCCGCGGTTTCCGACAAAACCGTGATCGCCCCGAATCTTAGCGGAACACCGTAACAAGCAAGTCTTTTTTTTCGATGCCGGAGTCATTCCGGCATTTTTTTTTGCATCATCTGACAGATTCTCGCCGTCGTCCCGGATATATAGATGAAAACCGGATCGCTGGTTGCGATGCGGCGGTAAGAAACGGATCAGGCGATGTGGAACACGATTTACTTTCTGATCATTCTGGTGCTGCTCTCGGTGCTCGCCTGGCCGCATTTCAAATCGGACGGAGCACTCCGGCGCGAAGCGATTCCGGTGGAGGCCTGGTGCCGGGTCGCGGTCGAAGCGCCGGAGTTGAGCCGGCTCGACGCAATCTACCGGCGGCGGGCGGCGGCTTTGAGCGATGATTTTGAAACCACAAGATCGAATGTCGGAGCGACTTTCCGCCATTCGTTCAAATCATCCCCCGCGGGGGATCGGTGAAAGGAGTTCAATGATGAAAAAGACGGTACTGATGTTGTTGATCCTCGGTTTCGGTTTTGCGGCGATGGCCGGTGGTCCCGGCGGACGCGACGGAGGATATCATGGCGGCTATCACGGCGGGCGCGGCGGCGGGGGCCCGGGTTGCGGGCCCGGTTACGGTTCCCGCTACGGCGGCTGGGACAACCGGATGTCCGGCCTGGCGCTGGCGGCGGGGATCGTCAATCTGACCGCGGCGGCGGTGAGCATCGTCAACCCCGCGCCGGTGGTGGTCGCCGCCCCGGTCTACTCCGCGCCGGTGGCGGTGGCTCCGGCCCCGGTTTACGTCGCCCCCGCGCCGGTCTATGTCGCCCCCGCGCCGGTCTATGTCGCTCCCGCGCCGGTCTACGTCGCCCCCGCGCCGGTCTACGTCGCCCCCGCGCCGGTCTACGTCGCCCCCGCGCCGGTGGTCTACAGCCCCTACGTGGTGGCCCCGGTGGTGGCGCGGCCGCTCCCCCGCCGCCCGGTCTACGTCGCCTATTAAGTTCAAATTCGGAGATCCCGCGCGCCGGATACCGGAGTCAAACCCGGTATCCGGATTTTTTTGCCGCCGCCGGTCAGGCCGTAAGCATCGCCTGAGGTTGCAAAACGCCCGGAATGTGCTATAGTATCCATACTTAGGATTTTTTGCCGCATTGCCGCGTCTATTTCCCGGTTTCCAGACTCAACCATCGATTCCGAGGTTTGATGAATCAGGACGATTTTTTGCGCCGCCGGTGTGTCGCCGCCCGTTTTTCGGATGCGGCGCGTTTTCACCCCGAAACCGTGGCGCTGGTCGACCGCGAACGGCAATGGAGCTACGGCGAACTCGATCGCCGCACCACTCTGCTCGCCGCCGAACTCATCCGGCGCGGAATCGGGATCGGGGACGCGGTAGGTTTGCACCTCGACCGCTCGGCCGAACTCTGTCTCGGGATGCTCGCAAGTCACCGCGCCGGGGGGTGTTACGTCCCGCTCGACCCGGCCTGGCCGGAGGAGCGGCGGCGTTTCATCGCCGGCGAAACCGATTGCAAAGTGATTTTGAGCGTCTCCACCCTTTCCCTGTTCGCGGAGCAAGCGGAGCAGACTCTTCTTCTGGACCGTTTCGACTGGGACTTGCCGTCCGATGCCGGTTTCGCGATGCCGCCGAACGATCCCCGGCGTCTGGCCTACATTCTTTATACTTCCGGCTCCACTGGCGTTCCCAAAGGGGTCGAAATCGAACACGCCGGACTTGCCAACTTCGTCCATTGCCAGATCGAACAGTTTCCCCACCGCCGGAATTTCCGCACCACCCAGGCGGCGCGGCCCGGCTTCGATGCTTCGGGGTCCGAAATCTGGCCTGCGCTGTGCTCCGGGGCCACGCTCTACATCATCCCCGGCGAACTGCTGCTATATCCCGCGAAACTTGCGGCATGGCTGGCGGCAAACGAGATCGACGAGTGTTTCCTCCCCACCCCGCTGGCCGAGCTGTTGCTCGAGGAAGGGATGCCGGCCGGAGCCGCGCTCCGGGTGCTGCGAACCGGGGGCGACCGCCTGACGCGCAAGCCCCCCGCCGATTTTCCGGCGGTGCTGGTCAATGAATACGGCCCGACCGAATGCAGCATCGTCAGTCATTACGCCGTTTTCCGCCCCGGCGAAAGCGCCTCGCCGCCGCCGGACATCGGCTATCCCCTCGACAACTTGCACGCTTCGATCCGGGATGGGGAACTTCGGCCGCTTCCCGACGGTGAAACCGGGGAGATCTGCCTCGGCGGTATCGGCCTCGCCCGCGGCTACCACCGCCGCCCCGACCTGGATGCGGTCGCCTTCGCCGCCGATCCGCTGCGGCCGGGGGAACGGCTCTACCGCACCGGCGACCTCGGCATCCGCCGTCCGGACGGACGCTTTGAGTTCATCGGGCGCAAGGACTTCCAGATTAAACTGCGCGGCCAGCGCATCGAGCTTGGTGAAATCGAGCAGGTGATTGCCGCTCATCCCGCCGTGGCGAAATGCGTGGCGGCGCTCCGGAATACAGCCGCCGGAACGGAGTATCTGGCAACTTACGTGACGCTCCGGAGTAAACTTGCCGACCCGGGGGAGGAACTTCTCGACCTCGCACGGCGTAAACTTCCCGCCTACATGGTACCGGCGACGCTGACCGTGCTCGATGCCATGCCGCTCAGCGCCAACGGCAAAATCGACCGCGCCGCTTTGCCCGACCCGACGGTGCCGGACGACGCGCGCCGGGAGCCGGAAACCGAGGTGGAACAACGGGTGGCGGAGTTTTGGCGGCAACTTCTCGGAGGGGAGTTGCCGAGCCTCGGCGACCACTTTTTCCGCAGCGGCGGCGATTCGCTGAAAGCGGCCGAATTCGCGCTTGAACTTGGCGACCGCTTTGACTTTGCCGCTCCCGCCGGGTTGCTTTTTGACCACCCGGTGCTCGGCGAGCTCGCCGCTGTGGTCACGGCCTGCGCCGGAACCGGCGGCGGCGATGTCCTGACCCGCGTCCCCGGCCCGGCTCCGGTGGAATTCCCCGCCACCGGTTACCAGCTCGCACCATGGAAACTCGAACTCGTTTCCGGCTGTCCGACCCTCAACCATATCGTAATCGCAATCCACCTCGAAGGGCGGATTGATGCCGGGGCGATCAAACAGACATTCAGCCGGCTGGTTGCCGAAAACCAGAGCCTGCGCTCCGGCTTTGCCTGGGACGGCCGCGAGCTCCGGCAGCGGGTCGCCCCCGAAGTCGCGATCGACCTCCCCGAGTTCGACTGGTCCGGCCTCGCCCCGGCGGAGCGGGAGGCGAATTTCGAGCGCCTGGTCGAGACATACCGCAAAACGCCTTTCAAGCTCGACGCACCGCCCCTTTTCCGATTGGCGTTATGTCGTTTTGAAGATACCCGCGTCGAACTCCTTTTTGCTGTAAGCCACTTGATTTTCGACGGTTGGAGCGGGGCGCTGGTGCTCGACCGGTTGCGTGGCGGCGGCGCGGCGGCGGCTGGCTCCCGCCCCGATTACGCCGACTTCGCCGCCCGCTGTCAAGCACTGGCGGCCAGCGGCGGCGACCGGCGGGGCCTCGCGGCCTGGCGTACGATGCTGGCCGATTTCCGGCCGATGCCGGAGCTTCCCTTTGAAGTCGCGGGTGATCCCGCCGACCGCGCCGCCGGACGCTTCCAATTCACACTTCCGGGGCTCTGGTGCGAGCGACTCAAGAGCTACGCCGCTACCAGCGGCACCACCTTGTTCACTCTGCTCCAGGCGGTGCTCCAGCTCCAGTTGCACAAATACACCGGCGTCACCGACATCGTCACCGGCACCGCCTTTGCCAACCGTAAACTGCGCCATACCGAAGCGATCGTGGGGATGTTCATCAATTCACTCCCGCTCCGCCACCGCTTCGACCCGGAACAGAGCTTCGCCGAATTCGTCCGGAGTTTCGGCGAAACCGTCCGGCAGGCGCTCGAATATGGCGAAATTCCGCTCGATGCGATTCTTGAGGAGACCGGCCTGAATCGCCTAAATGCGCCGCTTTTTCCGGTTTCGCTGCTGCTCCAGAACCTCCCCTGGCCGGAAAACGCAGAAGGACAACTCCGGATCGGCTATGATGAACTGGGCAGCGGCATCGCCAAAACCGACCTTACCTTCACCATGGAGGAGCGCGGCGGCGGACTTGACTGCCATGTCGAATACCGCCGGTCGCGCTTTTCGCCACAGTCCGTGGCCGAATTCTGCGATGCTTTCCGGCTTTTTGCGGAAACTTTGCTCGATCACCCCGACCGGCCGATCCTCGAACTTGACTGCGCGGTTCCCGCCGCCAGCCGGCCCGGCGTCTACCTCGTCGGCGGCACCGGTCTCTTGCCGGTCTGCGGCGGTATGCTCCGCGAACACGGTTTCCAGCTTCTCGGCGTCTTTTCCGCCGATCCGGCGGTGACGCAGTGGGCGGAGGTTCACCGGATTCCCCGCTTCGAGCCGGAGGAGGCGGCCTTGGCAAGGGTGTTGCGCCGGATTCGCTTTGACTATCTCTTCAGTATCGTCAACGGCGTCATTCTCAAACCCGAGGTGCTTGCACTGCCTCGGCGGGCGGCGATCAACTACCATGACGCGCCGCTGCCGCGCTACGCCGGGCTCAATGCCGTCTCCTGGGCGGTGATCAATCGCGAAACGCTCTTCGGCGTTACCTGGCACCGGATGGACGCCGGCGTGGACGCCGGTTCGATCTGCGGCCGGAAGTCTTTCGCGATTGCCCCCGGCGCTACTGCGCTTGAGCTCAGTTTTCAATGCACCGCCGCCGCCGCCGCCGCGTTCGCCGAGCTGGTTGAAGACCTGACTTGTGACCGGCTCCAGACGATAGCGCAGAATCCGGCGGAGCGGACTTTCTATCTCGCATCCGACCGCCCCTTTGCCGGAGCGATGCTCGATTGGAATCGCGGCACGGATGAACTGGCGGCGCTGGTGCGCGGGCTTGAGCTCGGCACCTATGACAATGAACTTGCACTCCCCAAATTCTGCCGGGACGGCGAAGTCGTGCTGGCCGCCGCCGCCGAAATTGTCGCCGCCGCCGCGCCGCTGCCGCCTTTCGGCACGGTGATCGCGGCGGACGCAAGCGGCATTACGGTGGCGACCGGTGACGGGGCGCTCAAGCTCGGGCGGCTCCGCGACCGGCGCGGCCGGGCGCTCGAAGCCACCCTTTTCCGGGTCGGAGAAAACCTGTCCCTCGCGGCGCATTTCGACCCCGCCCGGCTCGACCTGACTTATCGCGCCGCCGCCCGCAACGAAAGTTTTTGGGTCAAGGCGCTGGCCGGGCTGGAGCCGCCGCCCGGGTGGCGGGCAGGAAGCATTGCATTACCCCTTTCGCCGGTCGCCGGGTTCGAACCGGCGGTGATCTTCGCCCTCTTTCTCGCCCGGCTTGCGGGCGGCGAAAAAGTGGTGCTGGGGCTTCGTTTCCGCGAGGAGGGCGCCGCCGCGCTTCCGGCGGGGTTCCTGCTGGAAAATACCCCGCTTCTTTTGGAGGTTGATTTCGCGGTCCCGGCGCGGCTGAATGCCGAGCGCGGGGCGGCGGCGCTGGACGCTGCGCGGTCCCGGCGTCAGATTCCCGGCGACCTCGGTTTGCGCCGCCGCGCGGCGGCCGCCGCAAC